>JBKAGC010000027.1:0-23348 GCA_046290215.1 Pseudomonadales bacterium
TATTTCGGTGCTGGCTAACGATAGCAATGTTGATGCTGCGAGCTTGACCATCAACCAACAGCCTTCTAATGGTGCAGCAACCGTTGTCGGCAGTACGATTCGATATATCCCCGCGGCAAACTTCAGCGGCGCCGACGAACTCGTGTATGCCGTGACCAGTACGTCAGGAGAAAGGCTTACCGCAACGGTGAATATTTCAGTTACTGCAGTTACAGAAACCCAACTGAGCACGGAGATCTTAGCCATTCCAACCACCGGGTACGCCGCGCAAAACAGTACAGAGCTGGGCGCAACTATCCTGGTGTCACCAGCTATAGAATTTACCATTGCGCCGAATCCTGTCTCCTTTGCGCTGGCGCTGGTGGGTGATGACGTTAACGATACCGGCACAGACCTGTTTATCACGGAGGTTACCTCACCCGATGGCGTAAGCTTTAATCCTCTCCAGCGCAATGTGATCTTTTGCGACCCAGGATTTTGCAGCGGCCTTATTCCCCGGCGACCGGACCAAATAGCGACACAAGGCACGTGGACACTCAGGGTTGGCACCCTGGCCAGCACCACGAATGGCATCGATTTTTCACAGCTCCAACTTAGCGTTGGTCAAAGGGTTGGTCCGGAACCCAATCTGACCGCAAACCCCGTGCTAAGAGTACGCCCCTTTCTCACCGCGACATCTATTAGCAGTTCAGAGCTAGAACTTGTGTTGAACCAGTTGCAAACCATGGCCGCAGCCAGCGGCTTGGATTTGACCCTGGACCCAATCCAAACCATCACAGATCCGGCATTTGCCGAGGTGCCACGAGAGTTTTCCGCCGCGCAGACAGCTCAACTGGTTGAAATGGGTGCCGCTGATCGAATCAATTTGTTCTTTATCGAAGACTTTAGCGGTGTGGGTGGCACCGGCCTGTTGGGCATATCCGGCGGCATCCCTGGCCCCCTCGGCAGCAACAATCGCCACAATGGCGTGCTGATTAACGCCACGGCGAGTCGCGGCGACCCTGATGCCCTGTTTGCCAGAAACACCGCAGAGATTGCTTTACATGAAATGGGACACTTCCTGGGTTTGTATCACACTACAGAGCGTCAATTTGATCCTCACGATGTCATAGACGACACGCCGGAATGCACTTCAGACCTTGACCGCACCTCGGTGGGTATTCAGGGCGTTGCGGATGTTTTGGAGTGCCCCGACGGCCAGAACTTGATGTTCTGGAATACCGATTTTAGTGGTAACAAACAGCCGCTAAGCGCTGATCAAAGGGAAGTGATCGCACGATCGCCTCTGGCTCGACCAGGGAACTAAAGCACCTTATTGGCGAATCCGATCGCCCGTGCCCTTACCCATGACCGTGAGCAAGATGTACTTGAAGTAATTCTTCAGGTTCAGGTCTTCCAGCATTTTGGCATCCCATTCGGCGAGTTTCACCGGGTCGGACATGTCGATGCCGTTGATTTGGGCGAGGCCGGTGATGCCGGGGCGAACTTTTAACACACCACGCTGGGTTCGCTCACTAATCAACTCTTCTTGATTGAACAAACAAGGTCTTGGACCCACCAAACTCATTTCACCTTTCAGAACGTTCCAGAGTTGCGGTAGTTCATCAAGCTTGGTGGCACGGAGGAACTTGCCAAATGAAGTCACAGCAGAGCTGTCTGCAAGATGGGTCGCGACCGATGCGGTTTCCGGGCGCATGGTTCGAAACTTCACCAGAATAAACGGTTTCTGATTTGTACCAACGCGTTCCTGACGAAACAACGGCTGACCTGTGTCAAATAGTCCCAGCACGTAAATCAGGATCAGGAACGGAAAACCGAAAACTAGCCCAAACAAACTAAACAGAAGATCAATGAGTCGTAACATCTCGAGAATTGCTTCTTGCCTGGGTAGTGTTTGAAGTGGCGGACCGGACGGGACTCGAACCCGCGACCTCCGGCGTGACAGGCCGGCATTCTAACCAGCTGAACTACCGGTCCGCGCTTAAAACTTCAAACCATCTCGACTGTAGTTAGCACCAAAGCGAGAAGGCGTGGTGGGTGTTGCAGGGGTCGAACCTGCGACCTACGGCTTGTAAGGCCGTCGCTCTCCCAACTGAGCTAAACACCCAAAAAATGAGAAGGCGCATTGTAACGATTTGCTCAGGTGAGTCAAGCTAAACTCGCAGCAAATCGCTAACTCTTATTGGTGCCAAGACGCTCCCGGGCATATTTCGTTTCCGCGATCTCCTGACACCATTCTGGATTGCGCAAATACCACTCGATTGTCTTGCTCATGCCTGACTCGAAGGTTTCCTGTGGCCGCCAACCCAATTCTCTTTCGATCTTGCTGGCATCTATGGCATAGCGTTGATCGTGACCTGGTCGATCTTGAACGTGGGTAATGAGTTCGCGCAAGTCTTCTGCGGTCTTATCATTAACCAGACTCGCCACCACATCACAAATGGTTTGTACCACTTCTAAATTCTGCTTCTCTTCATTGCCGCCAATATTGTAGGTCTCGCCCGCCACACCGTTCATGGCGGCAAGATACAACGCACGGACATGATCATCCACAAACAACCAATCGCGAATTTGATCTCCTTTTCCGTAGATCGGTAGCGGTTTACCTTCCAGGGCGTTCAGTGTCATGAGTGGCACTAGTTTTTCAGGAAATTGATAAGGACCGTAGTTGTTAGAGCAGTTGGTGACCAGCGTCGGCAAACCATAAGTTTCATGCCAGGCACGCACCAGATGATCTGAGCTGGCCTTGCTGGCTGAGTAAGGGGAATTGGGGCTGTACGGGGTCGTTTCCATAAATAAGCCCTCGGCACCCAACGAGCCATAAACCTCGTCTGTGGAAACGTGATGGAACATAAAGTCCCCTGGCTGCTGTTCGCGCCAGTAGCGTAAAGCCTCGTTCAGCAGCGTAAAGGTGCCCACAACATTGGTCTGAATAAATTCGCCAGGAGAATCTACGGAGCGATCCACATGGGATTCAGCGGCAAGGTGCATCACCTTATGGGGCTGAAACTCATCGAACGCTTTGCGCATGGCGGAAGCATCGCAAATATCTGCCTGCAAGAACCGATTTCTCGAACTATCCGCCACTGGCGCTAGAGTCGAGAGGTTACCCGCGTAGGTTAACTTATCGATATTGAGCACCTCGTGCTCGGTCTCGTTTATCAGGTATCGAACCAGCGCAGAGCCAATAAAACCAGCGCCGCCAGTGACTAGAATCCTCATAGGATCACCAACTTAAAATGCCTGACGATTATATACGAAGTCGCTCTGTTGAACCTATTGATAGCCTGGCGTTATTAGCTAACAACTCTTAATTCGTTGTCGGGTCAAATGACATGCTCTATATTGCCCGCTCGATTCGAAACTGATGCCAGACCAGGCCTAGACCATGAACGATTATCGTCTGACACACCTTAAGGAACTTGAGGCGGAGAGCATTCACATCATCCGCGAGGTGGCCGCTGAGTTCGACAACCCGGTCATGATGTACTCCATTGGCAAAGACTCCTCGGTGATGCTCCATTTAGCACGTAAGGCATTTCATCCGGGGCGTTTGCCTTTTCCCTTAATGCACGTGGACACCACGTGGAAGTTTCGACAAATGATTGAGTTCAGAGACGATCTGGCCAAGGATCCGAACCTCGACATGATCGTTTACATCAACGAGGAAGGTCGTGCTGCTGGCGTTAATCCATTTACCTACGGTAGTTCCAAGCACACAGACATTATGAAAACCCAGGCATTGAAGCAGGGCCTGGCGAAGTACCAGTTCGATGCTGTGTTCGGCGGTGCAAGGCGCGATGAAGAAAAATCCCGCGCCAAAGAGCGCGTGTTTAGCTTCCGCGATAAGAACAACCACTGGGATCCAAAGAACCAACGTCCGGAGCTCTGGAACATTTACAATAGCGAGCACAACAAGGGCGAGTCGATTCGAGTGTTTCCATTGTCGAACTGGACCGAGCTTGATATCTGGCAGTACATCCATCTTGAGAACATTCCCATTGTGCCCCTCTATTTTGCCAAGGAACGCCCGGTAGTGTGGCGCGACGGCACCTGGATTATGGTGGATGACGAGCGCATGCCGCTTAAAGATGGTGAACAACCTGAAATGAAAAAAGTCAGGTTCCGAACCCTGGGTTGTTACCCGCTCACGGGAGCCGTGGAATCCAACGCGGAATCCATTACTGACATTATTCAAGAAATGCTCCTGGCCACCACATCAGAGCGGCAAGGCCGTTTGATCGACCACGACTCCGCAGGGTCAATGGAACAGAAGAAGCGCGAGGGTTACTTCTAAATGAGTCACCAATCAGAACTTATCGCCACTAATATCGACGAGTACCTCAAGCAACATGAGCAGAAAGAACTGCTACGTATGCTTACCTGCGGCAGTGTGGATGATGGCAAGAGCACGCTCATTGGTCGCCTGCTCCACGACTCGAAGTTGATCTATGAAGATCAATTGGAAGCTGTGAAGTCAGATTCAGCCAAAGTCGGTACGGTAGCGGAAGGTTTAGACCTCGCACTGCTGGTGGATGGTTTGCAAGCGGAACGGGAGCAAGGCATTACCATTGACGTGGCCTATCGTTATTTTTCCACAGCAAAGCGCAAGTTCATTATCGCCGATACGCCTGGCCACGAACAGTACACGCGCAATATGGCCACAGGTGCATCCACCTGTGATCTAGCCATTATTCTGGTGGATGCTCGCCACGGCGTGATGACCCAGACCAAACGGCATACCTTTATCGCCACTCTACTCGGCATCAAACACATTATTGTCGCCATTAACAAGATGGATCTGGTGGACTACTCGGAAGAGGTTTATCAGCAAATCAAGAAAGACTATGGCGCCTTCTCGAGCCAGTTAGATATGGGTGAAGTTCGTTTCTTGCCTATCAGCGCGCTTAACGGCGACAATGTGGTGAGCCCAAGCGAGCATATGCCCTGGTATGAGGGTGCGCCGCTCATGAGCATGCTCGAGAACATTCAAATTTCCGCAGACAACAACCTCACCGACTTTCGCTTCCCGGTGCAGTACGTCAACCGACCTAATCTCGACTTCCGGGGTTTCTGCGGTACTGTTGCGTCTGGCGTGGTGCGTCCTGGAGACGAGGTGATGGTGTTACCGTCTCGTAAAACCAGCAAGGTGAAGTCGATTGTGACGTATGAAGGCGAGTTGCAAGAGGCCTACCCGCCTCTGGCCGTGACACTCACTCTTGATGACGAAATCGATGTGAGTCGCGGTGACATGCTCGTACACCCCAACAACACGCCTTACTTCTCGGATAAGCTCGATGCCCAGATCGTTTGGATGGGCGAGGAGCCGTTGCAAAAGAATCGCCAGTATTTATTCAAGCAAGCGACGAAAAAATCCAGCGGCACGTTTTCCGAGATCAAGTTCAAAACCGATGTAAACACACTGGAGCAACAAGCTGCGGATCAATTGAACTTAAATGAAATTGGTCGCTGCGAAATTACGTTATCCCAACGAACCGCCTTTGATGCTTACAAACCCAATCCAGGCACCGGCGCCTTTATCGTCATTGACCGCGTCACCAATGTGACCGTGGCTGCCGGCATGATCGTTGGCAACGTCTCGAAACAAGCGGATTCCAGTTGGGACAGTGACAATCGCTCCGAGTATCTGGTCAGTAGCGCAAGCTTAATCAACCCAGCAGAACGCCAAGAACGATTTGGCCAGAAACCCAAGACCATATTACTGACAGGTCTTACCGGTTCCGGCAAAAGCACCATCGCTTATGCATTGGAGCGGAAGCTATTTGACCTTGGTCGCGCCGCCTACGTGCTGGACGGCCAGAATATGCGACTTGGCCCCAGTAAAGACCTTGGCTTTGATGCGGAAGATAGATCCGAGAACTTACGACGCAGTGCTGAAATTGCACGCTTTATGATGGAAGCGGGTAATATCGTGATCTGCTCGCTGGTTGCGCCTAGCGCAGAAGCGCGCGCTAAAGCGAAGCAGCTGATTGGAGATGACTTTTTAGAGGTTTACGTCGACGCCCCGCTCGAAGTGTGCCAGGAACGCGATCAGGACGGCATTTATCAAGCGGATGGTGTGGATACGATTCCAGGGGTGAACCTCAACTACGAGGCGCCGGAGAGCCCAGATCTCGTACTACCCACTCATGAGCTTTCTATTGAAGATTCGGTGGAGCGGTTGGTGAAGCTGCTTGAGGATAAGGGCGCGATGTAGCGCCTTTATCTTCACGCCAGTCCTTCGGAGACTGGCTTAATTTTCAGTTCGACCGTAATTATCTTCAAAACGGACAATATCATCCTCACCGAGATAGTCGCCTGACTGAACTTCAATCATCTTTAGTGGAATCTTGCCCGGGTTGGTCAGGCGATGCTTTTCGCCTAACGGGATGTAAGTCGATTCATTCTTCTCGACGAGATAAACCCTTTCACCACAGGTCACTTCAGCAGTACCCTCGACCACAATCCAATGTTCAGCGCGGTGATGATGCATTTGCAAACTTAAGCTTGCGCCTGGATTCACGGTGATGCGCTTAACTTGAAAGCCTGTATCGGCGTCAATGGAGTCGTAGGCGCCCCAGGGGCGACGGACTTTGCGGTGGTTGAGGTGTTCGCAACGCTCACTAGACTTTAGTTCAGCAACCACACTTTTTACGTCTTGAACCTGGTCTCGCTTCGCGATGAGTACCGCGTCGTCAGTGTCAACCACAACCACGTCATCGATGCCCACGAGGGATACCAGGCGACCATCTGAATGAACTAAATTGTTTTTAGAGTTGATGCTGATGACATCACCCTGGAATCGGTTACCGTTTTCATCTTTGCTACTGACTTCCCAGAGCGATGACCAGGAACCGACGTCGCTCCAGCCAATGTCAGCGGGCATGACGACCGCGTTATCGGTGTGCTCCATAATCGCGTAGTCCACCGAGATGTTGGGGCATTTTGCAAACTCTGTCTCGTCCAGTCGCAAGAAATCAAGATCGACCTTCGCTGCGTTTAGCGCCAGTTCACACTGCCTGCGAACTTCAGGTTGGAATTTCTCAAGCTCTTTTAGAAAATCACCGGCACGAAACATAAACATACCGCTGTTCCAGAAGTAGTTTCCAGCCGCCACATACTCCTGGGCGGTTTCTAAATCGGGCTTCTCCACGAACCTTTGCACTGGTGCAATGGCAGTGCCATCAGTGGACTGTATGTAGCCATAACCAGTTTCTGGAGCACTAGCCACGATACCAAAAGTAAACAGCTTGCCTTCTGCGCAAACTTTAACACCTTCATTAATCACCTTGTGAAACTCGGGTACGTCGGTGATGACATGATCTGCTGCTAGAACAAGCAAGACATCGTCTGGGTCTGCGACCATGGCAGCAACCGCAATGGCTGGCGCTGTATTTCGACCTATAGGTTCCAGGACAATTTTGCTCGTCGCAACATTGCATTGCTGAAGTTGTTCAGCAACCAGGAATCGATGGGATTCATTGCAAATCACCAGAGCGGGTGAGGTGGCCAAACCATCCAAGCGCAGTAAAGTATCCTGCAACATTGAGGTCTCATTAAATAAGGGCAGAAATTGCTTGGGATATTCCTGTCTAGATTTTGGCCACATTCGTGTTCCGGAACCGCCGGACATCACAACGGGTACTAAATTTGGCATGCTTGATCATCGCTATCGAACTTTGTTGGCGAATTCTAACAGAATTATCCCCCGGTCTCAGTGCCATCTAGCAATTGAAGGTGCACTAACATCTGCTTTAGATTGTCTCGCCAGGGAACTTGCCTGATGTCAGGGTGTCGAGTTTGAGTTTCACGGCATTCCAGAGCGCTATAAGCTGGGCGTGGTGCCGCCGCGCCATATTCCGCCGCGGTGGTGGGTGTGATCTCAGCCATGCGCTCTATCAATCCTAACTGCAAACCTTGCCTGCCGATTTCCTCAGCGAATTCAAACCAGTTAGTTACCCCAGCGTCACTCCAATGCAAAATGCCACCATCCACCTTACCTGATGTCACAATGTGCCAGATTAATGCGGCCAACCCCCTCGCATAGGTCGGACTACCGAACTGATCCTTCACCACCTGGAAATTCTCTTTTGTTGCAAACAGACGCAACATCGTCTTAACAAAGTTTGCGCCAAACTCACTGTACAACCATGAGGTTCTTATCACCAAACTGGTCAGCGGTAGAGTCTCTTGAACCGCTTGTTCACCTAACCATTTACTCTTGCCATACTCACCCTCTGGAGCGGTGATTGCCTGAATTTGATAAGGCGTTGAAGCGTTTCCGTCAAAAACAAAGTCAGTGGAGACATGAATCAATTTGACAGAGTACTGCTGACAAACACGCGCTAGCGCAGCCACTCCGAGGTGATTAATGAGGTCTGCTTGTGCCGGTTCCGCTTCGGCTCCATCCACATTGGTGTAAGCGGCGCAGTTAATCACCACATCAGGCTGTAGACTCTCAATCTTCGCTTGCAACGTTTCTGGTGCTGAAAGATCAAACTGATCCCGATGGCAAAAAACTCCATCGACGGTTGATGGCACAGTTACACTAAGACAGCGACCCAACTGTCCGCCCGCACCAGTCACTAGTACCCTAGTCAAAGAGCTTTGCCTCTGCCAACGCTAGTCCTTGCGCATCACGTTCAGAAACGAATGGCGTCTCGACACCCCAGGGCAAATTCAATTCAGGATCGTTCCATCGAATGATATGCTGATCTGTGGGATCGTAGTAATTCGTGCATTTGTACTGAAATTCGGCGCGCTCAGTTAACGCTAAGAAGCCATGACCAAATCCTTCTGGTATCCACATCATTAGATGATTATCTGCCGACAATTCACGACTGACATGCTGACCAAATGTTGGCGATGATTTACGTAAATCAACTGCGACGTCAAGCACCGCGCCTTGAGTTACCCTGACCAACTTACCCTGTGGTAGGTTAATTTGATAATGAATCCCTCGCAGTGTGTGCAAACTAGAAGCGCTCTGATTGTCCTGGACAAATTGCACCTCAGGTAGCCAACTCTGCCGATAGGATTCAAAGAAATAGCCGCGATCGTCCTTAAACACCTTTGGCTCAAGTACTAATACATCCTGTATTTCTGTTTCTAAAATATTCACAACCTAGCCACTTGAATCAGATAATCTCCATAACCACTTTTTTGCAGAGGTCGCGCTAGTTCCAAAAGATCGTCTCTACTTATGTACCCCATCGCATAAGCAATTTCCTCCGGACAGGCAATTTTTAAGCCTTGACGCTCTTCGATAATCCGCACGAAATTACCAGCTTCAAGCAATGCGGCTTGCTGGCCAGTATCTAGCCAGGCCGTACCACGGGAAAGCACATCAACGCGCAAAGATCCATCCTGCAAATAGCAGCGATTTAAATCCGTGATTTCAAGTTCGCCTCGAGGAGATGGACTCAAACTCTTTGCGTAGTCAACGACTCGATTATCATAGAAGTACAAGCCCGTGACCGCATAGTTAGACCTGGGAGTTGTAGGTTTTTCGACAATATCAATAGCATTACGTTCTCGGTCAAACTCGACCACACCATAATCCTGTGGATTTGTCACATAGTAGCCAAACACTGTGGCCCCGCTTTCTTGAGCAGCGGCGTTTTGGAGCAGTTCAGAGAACCCTTCCGCATAAAAAATGTTGTCTCCCAGGATCAAAGCGACACTGTCCCCTGCGATGAAAGACTCACCAATCAAGAAAGCCTGCGCCAGTCCTTCTGGCTTCTCCTGGACGGCATAATCGATGGTCATACCCCATTGACCGCCATCTCCCAATAGTTTTTTAAAGGCGCTTTGGTCATCCGGGGTGGTAATGATTAAAACTTCTCGAATCCCCGCCAACATCAAGACACTCAAGGGATAATAAATCATCGGCTTATCGTAAACTGGTAAGAGCTGTTTACTCACCGGGATAGTTAAGGGATGCAATCTGGTGCCACTGCCCCCCGCTAGTATAATGCCTTTTGTAATCATCGCTTCCGTCAATGGTGTTATTACACTCAATAGAACTATATCATCTTCGCTTCACACAAGACCCCTCCTCCATTGATCAAGCGTCAATCAATTCTATTACTTAGCTTCAGTCTTATGTTGCTGCCGGCAACTTACTTTCTTGCTCCGACAGCGACCGTAAGCTTTTTCCCTAGCTACCTAATCGGCATATTGGGGTTGGCATCCATCTACCTACATTGGGACCAGCTGGCAAAAGTAAAAACCTCTATTTCCTTTCTTGCTGGCCTATTTTTTATCTTGCTCATCTCAGTACAGTTCGGTTCTGGGGAAGTTGCCACTACCGCATTATATTTTGGGTACTGCTTACTCATTTTGACGTTTGTGCTTGGTTATCTGATCGCAGCAGAGAAGGTCAGCTGGTTTACGACACTCTTTATGTTAACCATCGTCGGCTCAACAGTCGTATCTTGCGCAATCTCCATCTACTTCTATTTTGCTTTGGACTACCAGCCTCTGGTTGAGAATCGCCTTTATGCCCTGGGTAGACTCAATAACCCTGTGATTAGCGCGATATCCTATGGCTCGGTCTTCTGCCTATGCCTTGCATACATCTCCACATCAAAAGAAACCGCGCTGCGACTACTCACTTGTATTGTTGCACTCATTATTTTGTACGCCATAGGCTTAACGGAAAGCCGGGGCACGTGGCTGGGGATCTCGGCGGCTGCGGTTTCGATCTTTCTGCTCCGAGAGTGGCATTCAAAATACCAGATGGTTATTGCATCAACGGTAGTGTTTGGCCTTCTACTTATCTCAGTTACTTTGTTGCTTGCAACTGGTTACAGCGATGTGTTGATGCGCCGCTCGATGAGTTTTCGACCGGAAATATGGAGTGAATCAATAAGCCTTTGGTGGAACGGGAGAACGATACTCGGAGCTGGAATGCATACCGTCGCTCATCTCGAAATTGGTCCAAACACATTCCATCACCCACACAGCATTTATGTTAGCACCTTGTATCATGGTGGAGTAGCTGGGCTAGCTGCATTCTTACTATTGATAATCCGAATGTTCTGGATCGCTCGATTTCAGGCGGACAAAGAAATTCGCAGCTACGCTTTCCCATTATTCGTTTTTGGTCTCACGACCTTGCTGTTTGACGGCAACAAGCTGATAGAAAAAGTAGATTTTATTTGGCTTTGCCTATGGCTGCCGATAGCTTTGATGCTGGTTGCTGAGACCAGATTTAGACAGCCGACTCGATAACGGACAAGGTTTCCACAGCGGCCTTGTCCCAATCAAACTTTCTTGCTTGTTCCGGGCACCTTTCAGCAAAGACCAGACGCTCGTCCTCTTTTGCCAATCGTTCAAACGCCGCACAAATTTCATCGATGCTGGTAGGTTCTACCAGAATCCCCGCACTCCCGACAGCTTCAGGCAACGCAGACACACGACTCGCTATCACCGGCACACCTAATTTTATTGCCTCAACCAGAGGTAGTCCGAACCCCTCATACAGAGAAGGCAACACCAATGCAGTACTATGATAGATGAGATTCTTTAGGCGGCCATCTTCAACATAACCCAATGCTTCAGCACCATCATGAAGATCAAGCTCACCACCCCAACCGATACTCCCAGCAATCAAAAGTTTCTGCTCGCCACCTTTAGTAAGGTATTCCTTATGCGCCGCCAACATCCGCCGCAGATTTTTTCGCGGGTCATTCGTGCCAAGAAAAAAGAAATAACTCTGACGAGGGTACTCTTCAGCGGTTACTTCGAAATCACCGGGATCGGCAGAAGGATAAATGACTGTGATTTTGTCTAATTCGACCCCAAGCTCCTTGTGAATATCCTGCTTACTCGCCTGGGAAATCGTAATAATCGAACGAGCCCGACGAGCACTCGAAGGCATCAAGAACTTCTCTACTAGATAATTAGCGCGCTGCATGGTTTCAGGATATTTCCGCCAAACCACGTCGTGGATGGAAACTACCTGCGGCACATCCATAAGCAAGGGTAGATGGTGGCGCGGGGACCAAAACACGTCTAAATCATCTATGACGCCCCAACGAGAGTAAGCTAGCTGGGTCCTCCCCAGGCTCATCAATCTATTATGATTGGGAAAATCTCGAATAGTGACGATATCAGACCATTGTCTAGAGAGTGGTCGATCAGCATAAAAAAACCATTCGTGGCTTGGATTCAAATGAACCATACGCTGCAGCAATTCCAGCGCATAGCGACCGATTCCAAACGTTGGAACCGTTAAGGGTCTCGCGTCGACGCCAATTTTCACGCGCGGTTATCCACGAGCTGCTGGTAAATTCTCTTGTATGAAGACACCATATGCCTGGCTGTAAACAGCGCGTCAAATCTTTGCTTGGCTGCAAAACCAAACTGCTCCACAACGCTATCATCCATTAGCTTTAGCATCGCATCCCTTAGCTGCGCTGGATTATTGGCTTCTACAACATAGCCAGTTTGACTATGCGAGTTAACATAACTGGTCCCCGTTCCCACTTCGGCAGTGATCAGCGGTTTACCGCGCATTAAGCCTTCCAAAAGTGTAACGCCGAATGCCTCTGATCTTAGATGAGATGGAAATACTAAAGCACGCGCACCGTCTATGAGTGCGATTTTTTCTTCATCGCTAACTCGCCCGATGAACTTAACATTCTCAAGACCCAGTTTTTTCGCTTGCTGTTTTAAAGCTTCCTGTTCCGGCCCCACTCCGGCAATAACAACCGTCAAGTTAGTTCCACTGCAGGCTTCGAGCAAAATGTGTAAGCCTTTGTAATAACGCAACATCCCAACAAAGAAAAAGTAACCTTCACCATATCGCGTGAGTACATCTCTGCGCTCCGATTCATTGGGTTCCGGGTAGCTATTCGGATCAATGCCTATTGGTACAACCTTCACATTCGAAAGCCGGTTCAATACTGCACTGGACTCAACATAAGGGCTGGATGTAGCGACCACCGCATCTGCTGAACGCAAGAATCTCTCCATTAACGGCCGATAAAAAGCTAATAGGAGTTTTTGCCTAACCACATCCGAATGGTAAGTAATGACTTTCGGTTTGGATACATCTGCCAGCAGATCCAAAAGGTCTGCAAACGGCCACGGAAAATGATAATTGACGACATCTGCCCATGCGACCTGGCGCTGGAACTCCGCCAAACTCGTCAGAGCAAAGCCGCATGATGCGACCTCGAAATGCATCCTTGGGCGAATCACCGGCACACCAGAGACTTCAATTTCACGAGGCGTCGGTTTCAAACTTGGGACAAACACTCGGCTCTCGCAACCCTGCTGCTGCAAACCCATTGCGAGCTGACGAATCATCTCTTCAGCACCACCCTGGGTATCAGGAAAAAAGGTTCGATAAACCTGAAGGATTTTTAAGGGTCTAGTCAACTTGATCGGTTAGTCTTCACGCACATGAAACGGTGTAACGTTGGATTCGCTACGAAGTGCCATATCCAATCGCATCACCGGATCAGACTCAGATGCATGCATCGTGTAACCACTCACATTAGCCTCAAGCACTTCTTTAATAGTGCTGTAATCCGCGGATGCGCAGGCAGCCTGGATTCTTTCACAAACAGACTGCAGCTCAATGAAACTGATTCCATCTTCTTCGGCTCGCATGATCTTAGGATGCCGAGTGCCAGAAACTGACTGACCGATAATGAGTTCTTCATGGAGCTTTTCACCAGGACGTAGCCCAGTAAACTCAATCGCAATACTGCCAGCACTATTGGATTCCGATGCGACCTCTTTGCCATGCAGATGAATCATTTTCACTGCAAGATCATAAATGCTCACAGGTTCGCCCATGTCCAAAACAAACAGCTCACCACCTTCGGCCATCGCACCTGCTTGAATCACTAACTCCGCGGCTTCAGAGGCCGTCATAAAGTAACGGGTCGTGTCTTTATGGGTGACGGTGACAGGGCCGCCACTGTGAATCTGCCGCTCAAACAGCGGCACGACAGATCCACTCGAGCGGAGAACATTGCCAAATCGAACCATAGAAAAACGTGTGCTGGGGTTATTTGATGCATAGGCTTGAACAATCAACTCACCCAACCTTTTCGTAGCGCCCATGACGTTGGTGGGCCGTACTGCCTTGTCAGAAGAAACCAGAACCATCTCGGCGACATCATTCTCTGACACTGCTTTTACAACATTCCAAGTACCAACAACGTTGTTGCGGACCCCTTCAATCACATTAGCTTCAACCATTGGCACATGTTTAAATGCCGCGGCGTGGTACACAGTGTTAATAGCAAAGTTGTTCATAACCTTGCTTAGATATTGTTCGTTTAGTATCGAACCTAATAAGACAAGCAATTCAACGTTGTGATTAATTTTTCTAAGTTCGGTTTCAATTCGATAGAGTGCAAACTCTGAGTTATCGTACAAAACGAGACGTTTCGGCTGCAGTTGTACGATTTGCTGACATAGCTCAGATCCAATCGTGCCTCCTGCTCCTGTAACCAAAACGGACTTATTCTTAACAGACGACTCGAGTAATTCCTGAGAAGCAGGAACTGCGTCACGGCCTAACAAATCCGCAATTTCAATCTCTCTGATTTGGTTAACACTAGCAGCGCCGTATATGAGGTCGCTAAAAGAAGGTACTGTTTTTACTTGTATTGGAAGTGACGCGAGGTTATTTAGAATTTGCTTTCGTTGCTCTATCGAAGCAGAAGGAATCGCTAGGAAAATTTGTTTGATCCCGGAGTTTTCGATCAGGTGCTCGATCTGAGCTGCACCATAAACTCGAATGCCATGGATAACGCTCTTCCGTAGATTTTTGTCATCATCAATAAACGCCACTGGCATATATTGCGAACCTGCAAGCAAGGTCACTGCGAGTTGCGCACCAGAATCACCGGCCCCGTATATAGCAACTGGCTCTCGAGTTAGATAATTGTTTTGCCAACCATAGAAATAAGCACGAACAATAATTCGACTGCCACCCACAAAGAGAATGGATATAAACCAAAATATGACCGGTGCGGAGCGGGGAAAACTGTCGACCTTACCAACATAGGCTGCCAGGATAACAGCCAGCATAGTGATAGAGATGCCCTGCACCACCGGAACCATGGCACTTGGTCCGATATACCGAACCACAGCGCGGTAAAAACCCAACCTGTACAAGGAAGCAGTACCTACTAAAGCGACCGTTAAGAACAGCCACCAATATGGCGTCATATCCTTATATAAGTCGCCATACCGCAATGCGATCGAGGCCCACAAAGCTGCAGGCAGCAGAACAGCATCCGCCAGCATCATAATGCCTCGTTTCGATCGATCGCTTAACTTTTTTTCCATACTCGGAACTGGCGTTTTAACTCTCGGAACATCATACCAGAGATTGCGCCGTCAATTTTCAACCTTTTATCGAGTAAACCCCTGTAAGCTCGAGGTTCCATGACTCTTAAGAAACCCGTATAATCGCGGCTTCTCGGGGCGTAGCGCAGTCTGGTAGCGCACCACACTGGGGGTGTGGTGGTCGTAGGTTCAAATCCTGCCGTCCCGACCAATTTTATGGCTTTAGTCTTCAGCGAAAACATCCAAGCCGGCAAGCGCATCAGACGAAATGATATGCTGGGTGCCAATCTGCAGTCTGGCGAGATGAACTTATTTTTCGCCAAACATCCTCCCCAAATACACCTCAGTGGTCAGTGGAACCCAATCTGGAAGCACTCGTCGCGTCTCATCAATGTTGACCTCTGCGTCACTAAAAAGCTGCCTAGAGAGGTTTGGCGCAACCCATCCTACAAGTTTCTCAAGTACTGCACCTGATACTGGCAAGTCACGCAACACATTGCCCTGGCAATCTGCCAGCGAGCCGAGTAACTGGTGCAAGGGTAGTGGTGACGCATCTGCCACGTAATAAACGCCAGCAGACTCCGGGTAGCCCAGTAAAACCTCGACAAAATTCAGGAGGTTCTCTACCGCGCAATAGCTCCTTGAGCCTGTTAAGGCTTTGATTGGCAATGGTAAGGGAGATCTAGAAATCGCAACAAGTTTGGTAAAACTGTTGTGGGCTTCGGCGCTATAAACCATTGGTATGCGGATATGAGCAACTCGTGAGACAGAAGCCGTTAACTGATCATCAATAATTTTTTCTGCTAACAGTTTACTCTTACCGTAAGGGGTTTCTGGGCTGGCTGGAATATCCGCACCCACGTTACCCTCGCCGGCAGCTTTCACTGAGCTCACATGCATGATGAGAGGTACCTGGGCCTGGGTACAAACCCTGGCAATAGTACTACTTGTCTCCACATTGCCTTGCGTCAGCAGATCCTGCTCAGCTGCTGTATCTGCCACGCCAGCCGCATGAATGAGCACGTCAACGCCGCTCAGATCCTCTGGACCAAGGCTATTGTAAGTATCTAAAACTTTGTACTGAGCGGAAGCAGGAATCGCTTGCCTGCAAATCCCCACCACTTGGTGACTTTGTGCCAGATGATTAGACAACGCAGAGCCAATGTACCCAGACGCGCCCGTAATGGCGATTTTCACAGGGATTAGGGAGTTACGACTTCAACACATCCAACACCTCTTCCAACTCACTAATCATCTGATGAATAAGCTGTTTGTACTGGGTGTTGTCTTCGGCCTGGTCTTCGCCAGAAAGTCGCTGCCGGGCGCCGCCAATGGTAAAACCTTGATCGTAGAGCAGGCTACGAATCTGACGGATCATTAGTACGTCTTGCCGCTGATAGTAGCGACGGTTACCGCGGCGTTTGACGGGTTTGAGCTGCGGGAACTCTTGTTCCCAATAGCGCAGCACGTGAGGTTTCACAGCACACAGACCGCTCACTTCACCAATGGTGAAGTAACGCTTGCCGGGTATCGGCGGCAGTTCGGCGTTATGGTCTGGGTCCAGCATAAGCCTCCACTCGCGCTTTGAGTTTTTGTCCTGGGCGGAATGTTACAACTCGCCGGGCAGTAATGGGAATCTCTTCGCCGGTTTTTGGATTGCGGCCAGGTCGTTGGCTCTTGTCACGAAGATCGAAATTGCCAAAACCGGAAAGCTTCACTTGCTCGTTGTCTTCCAGAGAGGCGCGGACTTCCTCAAAAAAGAGTTCCACCACTTCCTTGGCTTCTCTCTTATTTAAGCCCAACTCTTCAAACAGCTTTTCTGCCATTTCCGCTTTGGTCAGCGCGCTCATTGTCAGTTCCTTAAACTGGCATCCAAATTCTTCGTCAGAACCTCAACAATTTGATCCACAAAACCGTTGATTTCGTCATCCGTAAGAGTGCGCGATGCGTCCTGGAAGGTCAAGCCTAAAGCGACACTTTTTCTAGTAGGATCAATGCCTTTGCCCTGATATACGTCAAACAACTTGAGGTTTTTAAACGCACTAATTTGGGTAGATTCGATGCAGACGTTTATTTCTCTGGCGCTGACCGACTCATCCACAATGATGGCGATATCACGGCGCACTTCCGGGTATTTTGATAAGTTCGTGGCGTTTGGCAGCGGTTTCTGCAGGAGATGAGCAGCATTTAGCTCGAACAGATAGACATTAACTGAAATATCCAGCGCTTTTTGGACACTTGGATGGAGCAAACCCAGGAATCCAATGGATTCTCCGCCGCGTTTAATTTCCGCGGTTTGGCCTGGATGCAGTGCGGGGTGTTGTCCAGAGATAATCGAACCACATCCGCCGGCAAATTCATAAGCTTCAAGATCACCCTTCACATCAAAGAAATCCACGCTTTCAGACTTATTAGCCCAGTTTTCAACGGCTCTGGGACCACATACCACGCCCGCAAGCATCATTTCCTGACGAACATCACCAATTTCCAGCTCGCCCTGATTGGGTGGCTGCAGAAATCTCAAGCCACTTTCAAACAAACGGACCCGACTCTGCTGGCGGTTAAGATTGTGCTGCAACGCTTTGACAAGCCCACTCCAGAGCGTGGTCCGCATCACAGACATTTCACTGGAAAGCGGATTGGCGAGTCCTATGGGCTCATTGCCAGGATCTAACTGGGCCTGGGTCTCAGTATCCACAAAGCTATAGGTAATCGCTTCTTGATAACCGCGCATCACCAGTGCCGACTTCATGGCGTTCATGGAGAGCGTGGTTTCCGAAGTGGGCGCCATGGTGAGGTGGGTTTTCGGTGTGCGCACGGGTAAGTTGTTGTAACCGTAAACACGACTAATCTCTTCGATCAGATCCGCCTCAATGGCAATATCAAAGCGGTGCGATGGCGCAATAATCTGCCACTCGGCAGGTTGCTCACTAGTGCGCTCATGGGCAAAGCCCAGGCGAGTCAGCATCTCATCCACCGTCTCGGCACTTATCTCAACACCCAGCAACTTAATCACACGGTCAAGACGCAACGTCACTTCAGGGATGGCCGGCAACGCGGACTCGTTAATAGTTTCCACAATGGGCCCTGCTTCGCCGCCGGCGATGTCCAGCAGCAACTCTGTGGCCAAATCCATGGCACGCTTTTGGCCGCGCCAATCAACACCACGCTCAAAGCGGTGCGAGGCATCGGTATTAAGGCCGTAAGAGCGGGCCTGACCGGCAATAGAAAGCGGCGAGAAAAACGCACTTTCAAAAAATATGTCGGTGGTGGCATCGGTCACGGACGTAGAAAGCCCACCCATAATGCCTGCAATACCAATTGGGCCAGAGTCATCGGTAATCAGTAGCGTGTCGTCGTGCAGAGCAATCTCTTGCCCGTCTAACAGGGTGACCTTCTCGCCTGCTTTGGAATGTCGCACCACGATTTTGCCGGTAAGTTTGCCAAGATCGTATGCATGCATAGGTTGGCCAAGGGCAATCATCACGTAGTTGGTGACATCCACTACTGGATCAATGGAGCGAATGTCCGAACGGCGCAGCTTTTCTTTCATCCACAGGGGCGTTTCCGCTTCTAGATTGATGTTCTTAATCACTCGCCCCACAAATGCCGGGCAGCTTTCCCCCGCGACAAGTTCTACCGGGAAAGTTTCGTCATGCTGAGCCGCGCTCTCTTTGACTTCCAAAGCGGCAACATCAAGACCATTAATCAAACCAGTTTCTCTAGCGAGACCGGTCATCCCTAGACAATCGCTGCGATTGGGCGTGAGGTCAAGATCCACAATATGATCATCAAGCTTTAAGTAGTCGCGAACATCATCACCTGTTGGCGCGTCAACCGGCAGTTCTAACAGGCCGTCATGATTATCGCTAAGCCCTAACTCTTTCTCTGAACAAAGCATGCCGAACGACTCAACGCCACGCAGCTTGGCTTTTTTGATTTTGAAGTCTTCGAGTTTCGCGCCAACCAGGGCAAATGGTACTTTTATACCGGCGCGCGCATTCGGCGCACCACAAACCACCTGATGCTGTTCAGCACCACTACTAACGGTACAAACCACCAGTTTATCGGCATCGGGATGGGGCTTGGTTTCAACGATCTCGCCCACTACCACTTTCGAAAACTCAGCGGCCACAGGCTCAAAGCCATCCACTTCAAGACCCGCCATGGTGAGCTGGTCAACAAGCTCCTGGGTTGAAAGGTTCGGGTTTACATACTCCCGCAGCCAGTTTTCACTGAATTTCATCACGCACCTTCTGGATCGTTACTTCTAGGTGAAGTTAGCTAAATTGTTGGAGGAATCTCAGGTCGTTATCGAAGAACAAGCGCAGATCATCGACGCCATAACGCAACATGGCAAGTCTGTCAGGACCCATACCGAAGGCAAAGCCGCTATATTCTTCAGGGTCGATACCCGACATTTCCAGCACTCTTGGATGCACCATACCGGAGCCCATAACTTCTAACCAGCCAGTGTTGCTACACACGCGGCAACCCTTGCCAACGCAATGTACACACTGCACATCCACCTCGGCGGAAGGCTCAGTAAAAGGGAAGTAAGAAGGTCGGAACCGCACTTCCAGGTCCTTTTCAAAGAACACCTGAAGGAATTCAACTATCGTTCCTTTGAGATCCGCAAAACTACTTTCACGATCGATCAGCAAACCTTCGATCTGGTGAAACATCGGCGTGTGGGTCAGGTCGGAATCCACCCGGTAGACACGGCCAGGGCAGATGATTCGAAATGGCGGCTCACGGTTTTCCATGGTGCGTACTTGGACCGGAGACGTGTGGGTGCGCAGTAACATGTTCGGGTTGAAATAGAAGGTATCGTGCATCGCCCGGGCTGGGTGATGTTGAGGAATATTCAGCGCCTCAAAATTGTGATAATCGTCTTCGATCTCTGGTCCTTCAACCACCTCATAGCCTGCACCGCGAAAGAAATTTTCAATGCGTTGCATGACCAGCGTCACAGGGTGCAAGCCACCCACATCCACATGGCGGCCAGGTAAGGTGACATCGAGGGATTCTGATGCGAGCTTTTCATCAATGGCTGCTTGTTCCAGAGTGTGCTTTTTCGCTTCAAGAAGCGTTTGCACAGCCTGTTTGGCCTCGTTGATTTTCGCACCAGCAGCAGGTCGCTCTTCGGCAGATAACTTGCCGAGACCTTTTAAAAGCGCGGTCAGTTCGCCTTTCTTACCCAGGTAAGAAACGCGAACATCTTCGAGCGCTTTGATTTCAGTGGCAGCTTCAACTGCAGCGGTGGCTTGCGCCACCAGCTCGTTTAAGTCAGACATAACTTTGCGTCCGCTTAAGGGTTATGCAGCAGCGAGCTTGGCTTTCTCCGCAAGAGCCGCAAAGGCTTCTTTTTCGTGTACAGCGAGGTCCGCTAACACGCGACGATCGATTTCCACGTCCGCCTTTTTCAAGCCGTCAATCATACGGCTATAAGACAAGCCATGTTCGCGGGCGGCAGCGTTAATACGCTGAATCCACAAGGCACGGAACATACGCTTGCGAACTTTACGGTCGCGGTAGGCATATTGGCCCGCTTTGGTGACAGCCTGCTTGGCAACGCGGAATACTCGTGAACGAGCACCGTAATAACCTTTGGCTTGCTTTAATACTTTTTTGTGCCGGCGATGAGCCGTAACACCACGTTTTACTCTTGGCATTGGTTTTCTCCGAATTCAATCCAACTGACGCGAATTGGCCTGCGTCAGCTCTGGTGTCCTGGCTAGTCGCCTAGCAGTCGTTTGATCAAAGGAACATCAGCAGCAGCAATTTGCTTCATGCCGCGCAGATGGCGTTTACGCTTTGAATCCTTTTTCGTCAGGATGTGAGCTCGGTGAGACTGTCGGTGCTTGTAACCGCCTTTACCGGTTTTTTTAAACCGTTTGGCTGCACCACTACTTGCTTTAAGTTTTGGCATTGATAACTCCGCAATTTTAAAACTTGTAAAAAATAAAAGATCGAGGCCACGTCTGAGTTTTCTCAGCGGACGCCTCGATCGCGTTTAGTTAGGTCGTTAAAAAGTTGAACTAGCTTGCGGCTTGTTCGCCTTTCTTCTTACCTCTTGGGGCTAACACCATAGTCAGCTGCCTGCCTTCCATTTTTGGATGCAATTCAACTGCACTAATTTCGGCCAGATCTACTTCAATTCGCTTCAGTAGTTCCATGCCGAGTTCCTGGTGCGCCATTTCGCGACCCCGAAATCTTAAGGTCACTTTGGCTTTGTCCCCGTCATTGAGGAAACGTGTCAGGTTGCGTAGTTTTACCTGATAATCTCCTTCTTCCGTGCCAGGACGAAACTTCATCTCTTTCACTTGAGTCTTGCGCTGTTTTTTCTTGGCTGCGGCTTTGTCCTTCTTCGCTTCGAAGATGTGCTTGCCGTAATCAAGAATTTTGCATACAACAGGATCTGCATCTGGCGCGATTTCCACCAGATCTAGCTTCGCTGCTTTTGCTGTTTCCAACGCTTGTGCAATGGGCACAATACCCACTTGTTCACCATCTGCCCCTATTAATCGACAGGTTGAGACATCAATCTCATCGTTGATTCGGGACCGCTTCGACTCTTTCTTAATTCCGCTTCTCCATTAGCTCGGGTGCGCGAGTATACCCAAAATCAGGAAATTCGTCCCTTTTTTTCGACTTCTTTTGCTAAAAGTTCTGCAAAATCATCAATTAACATGGATCCGAGGTCCTCTCCGGTACGAGTTCGCACCGCAATTTGGCCATTTTCGATCTCTCTGTCGCCCACCACGAGCAAATACGGCACCCGCTGGATGGTGTGTTCTCGGATTTTGAAGCCGATTTTCTCGTTCCTGAGGTCGGTTTCCACTCGGAAGCCCTTGGCAGCCAGCTTTTGCTGTACTTCCCGGCAATAACCGGACTGGGAGTCGGTGATATTCAGGATGCTTGCCTGCACAGGCGCCAGCCAGGGCGGCATTTCACCGGCATAGTTTTCGATCAATATGCCAATAAATCGCTCAAACGACCCAAGCATGGCCCGGTGAAGCATCACAGGTGGCTGACGATTGCCGTCTTCATCCACATACTGGGCATCGAGTCGACCCGGCATGGAAAAATCCACCTGCATAGTGCCGCATTGCCAAACCCGGCCAAGACAGTCTTTGAGAGAGAATTCGATTTTCGGGCCGTAGAAAGCGCCTTCACCGGGTAATTCTTCCCAATCCAGACCTTTCGCATCCATGGCCTGCGCTAGCGCTGCTTCCGCTTTATCCCACACGGCATCGTCCCCTACTCGTTGTTCAGGGCGAGTCGAGAGTTTGGTGATGATCTCAGTGAAGCCAAAGTCTTCATAAACCGCGCGTAACACGTCGATAAAGGCCACCACTTCTTCCTGAATCTGCGATTCCGCGCAGAAAATATGCGCGTCATCCTGAACAAAACCTCGCACACGCATAATGCCGTGCAAGGTGCCTGAAGGTTCGTCACGGTGACAGGAACCGAACTCGGCGAGGCGGATGGGCAGATCGCGATAACTCTTCAGGCCCTGATTAAAGACCTGAACGTGACAAGGGCAGTTCATGGGCTTGATGGCATAGTGCCGGTTGTCTGTATTCAAGGAAAACATGCCATCACCGAATTTGTCAGCATGGCCAGAAGCTTCCCACAAAGACATATCCACAAGCTGCGGGGTTTTAATCTCCTGGTAACCGTGCTGAATCTGCACGTCGCGGATGTACTGCTCAATGATTTGCCAGATCTGCCAGCCTTTTGGATGCCAGAACACCATACCCGGCGCTTCTTCCTGGGTGTGGAATAGATCAAACTTTTTGCCCAGCTTACGGTGATCACGCTTCTCGGCTTCCTCAAGACGGAACAGATACTGTTTCAGGGCTTTCTTATCAGGCCAACAAGTGCCGTATATTCGCTGCAGCATCTCGTTGTTGGAGTCGCCGCGCCAGTATGCGCCAGCTACCTTGGTCAGCTTGAACGCGCCGAGTTTACCGGTGCTGGGAGCATGAGGACCGCGGCACAGGTCGCCCCAGTCGCCCTGCTTG
>JBKAGC010000028.1:0-22826 GCA_046290215.1 Pseudomonadales bacterium
TTCAAAGGTGCCGGCAATTTCCCCGGCAGAGGTATAGGCGCTCACCGATGACACCAACTGCTGATCGTACACCAGTCGCTTGTAGAGCCTTGAACTCTTACCGCTACTTAGCACTGCTGCCACCAGATCCAGGTAGGTCGTATCCATTGTGCTGTTGCCTTCTATGTTCCACGACTTCAGCATCATGGTTTCAGAAACACGATCGTAGCTGATTTCTTTTTGGCTGCCGGTTAGCTTGTTCACCCACTGCTCATGTCTTGTCAGTGGCGGACCTGATTCGATGCTACCGAAGTAGTGCTCGACCTTCTGTTTGACCTCGGCGGTATTTACATCCCCGGCGATCACCAGCACGGTGTTGTTGGCGCCATAGTACTGTTTAAACCAGGCATGGACATCTTCCAGGGTTGCAGCCTCGAGATCTTCCATGGAGCCAATGGTCGTCCAGGAATAGGGGTGCTCGTAAGGGTAGATGCTGCTGTACTGAATTTCGCCGGCTTTACCGTAAGGTGAGTTTTCTCGTTGGCGTTTCTCGTTTTTTACAACGTCACGTTGTTCATCTAGCTTGTCCTGGCTGATGGCACCAAGCAGATTGCCCATGCGATCAGACTCTAACCATAATATGCTATCCAGAGCATTCTTTGGCACGTTCTGAAAATAGTTAGTGCGATCTTTGTTGGTGGTACCGTTAACCGTGGTTGCCCCAAGTCGCTCGGTGGCCTGGAAGTAGTCATCATCGAAATTTTCGCTGCCGTTAAACATCAGATGTTCAAATAGGTGGGCAAATCCGGTCTTACCTCGCACCTCATCTTTGGAGCCCACGTGGTACCAGATGTTAACCGCAACAATCGGCGCCTTATGATCCTCATGGACGATTAAGGTTAAACCGTTATCCAACTTAAAAACCTCGTGGGGAATATCCACATCAAGGTCGAAGGGATCTTCGGCCGCATGGCTAATGCCTGCTAGAAAGCACACGGCTAAGTTGAGCAAAATTCGCTGGGGGAGAAATTTCAACATCTGATATCTCAAACTAGGGTTAGTGAACGCAGATAGCATAAAGACTAAGGGAGTTACATCGAAATAGGTTTAGCGGAAAGGTATTTCGGTTCAATTGAGCTTTTTTGAGCGCCAGTACTTGGTGCCTTGTAACGTTGCCTGCAAGGCCAAACCAGCCTCAGTTAACTGGTACAAAGACACGCCATTGACCACTGTGGCAGATAAACTGGCCTCATCACCCTTGTCGCCTGATTTTGCGGCGGCGTCAGCCTGGCCAGAGAAATCCCAGCCGTACTCGATAAAGTTAGTCATGGCATCGCGGTTGTGGAAGACAAAGACACCGCGAAAGTCTTTTACGCCAAGTCCAATACCAAGGCCAGCGGACCCCATGTTCATATAAGTGTTCTCACCAGTGCGGTTATTGTGGACCACGCCCTGGCCACCGCCTGCCGAGAACAGCACCAGGTTGACGCCAATATTTGAGAATACCGCGTAGCCTGCGGCGTTTTTTACTTCATCACGGGTAGAGGGCTTTTCCCGGTACAATCGCTCTAACACGGTTTCGCTCATGTCGAGAATTTTCTGTCGCTTACTAGCGACGTCGGCGCTGGCAGAGGGTGCCAAGAAAGCCCAGATCAGGGTGAGGCTGAGAAGACTTTTGTACATAAATAGATTCCGCTGATTATCGATTGGATGAAAGCGACTAGCGCGATGACTATGATAACTTAGGCGCTATTGAAATGTTGCTGAGGTCTTAAAACTAAGACCCAGAATAAGGAATTAGGTTGCAAAGAATTTACCTGCAAGGCGCAAACGCCAGGCTATCTGCGGTCTCCCTGGGTGACCCGACAAATCCAGCAGTGGTTGCAGTGCATGGTTTGCGCGATCACGCCCTGGGGCTGTATGAACTGCTTGAGCCGTTAGCCGAGCATTATTATGTGGTGGCGTTAGATCTGCGCGGCCACGGTCATAGCGACAAGACCCACACCTATACCATGATTCAGTTTATGGCAGATCTGAAAGCGCTATTTGATCATTTTGCTTTTGAGCACGCGCGTCTTATTGGCCATAGTCTTGGAGGGCATATTGCCATGCGCTTTGCGGCCACTTATCCAGAGCGAGTGTCGCAGCTCGTGCTCCTGGATGGTATGGGTCCGCCGGGTAATCCTGATGGCGTCAGTGTGATTGATGTTCAGGCAAGACTTAAAGAAGGCATTCAGACGGTACTGGCAATTACCGGTCAGCGGCGCGCCATTTCTAATGCCGCTGAAGCTAAAGCCAGACTGCAAAAGAATAATCCATTGATGAGCGAAGCGTTAGCCGAGCTGATTGTTAGTGAGGGGGTTGAGCCCCATCCAGACGGCGGCGTGATGTGGCGCTGGGAAAGTGCTGTGAATATGATCTGGCAAACCTTTTCCCACCATGAAACCGAGGCGTTAATTCCTTTAATTGAATCCCCTGTGCTGATCTTAACCGGAGACCGGGGACTGGATTACTGGGTCGCGATGCGACCGCAGCAGAGCGACGAGAGTTTTTATGAAGCAGAGCTGCTGCGGCGTGAAGCTTTATTTAACAGCGGTCGCCATGTGGTGATTGAGAATGCAGGGCATATGCTGCATTACGACCAGCCCCTCGCAGTGTACAACGAGGTGGCTGGTTTTTTCACTGCTGCCGCGTCTTAACGGTAGTTGCCTTCCGTTAACGTGGGAATGCCATCATCGCTGCTGTTCTGGCGAATCATCGCCGGGTCAACCGAGGTATCCAAACCCCAGAAGTGCAGCCAATCCTCCAGCATCAGGTAAAGGCTCGGTACCAGAAACAAGGTAATGGCGGTTGCAAACAAGACACCAAAGGCGAGAGAAATCGCCATAGGGATGAACATAAAGGTTTCTGGATCCTGGTTGGTCATAAGTGGGATTAATCCGACGAAGGTAGTCACAGATGTCAGGATAATCGGCCTGAATCGCGCCACGCCGGCAGTAGTGACAGCTTCGAACACCGGGATACCAATTCGCCGTTGCCGGTTGATGTAATCCACCATGACGAGCGAGGCATTCACCACTACGCCGGAGAGGGCAATAATCCCCAGGAGTGAGAAGAAAATCAGATTCCAACCCATAATAAAATGACCAACAATCGCGCCCACAGCACCGAAAGGAATCACACTCATGATTACCAGTGGCTGGGTGTAGCTCTTCAAAGGAATTGCTAGTAAGGCAAAAATAATCAGCAGGGATAAGGGAATGGTCCGCGCCATACTGGCGGTGGCTTCCGTACGTTGCTCCTGTTCGCCGCCGAGGGAATAAACAACGCCAGGATAATCTGAATTCATACAAGGATTATCACGATTACCGAAACTGGAACCTCGTTGACAAATTGAGCGTTGAATTGCACCCATAACTTCTTCTGGAGTTACGATGGAGCGATTAATATCGCCTACAACTTCCACCACTCGCTGTTGGTCCTGGCGTTCAATGGATGAATAGCCGTTACCATAGGTGATCTCGGCAACAGACATAAACGGCACCTCGACGCCATCGTTGGTGCGGATTCGCATATCTTCAAGGTTGCCTAGAGAGCGGCGCTCTTCTTCCGGATAGCGCACCATCACCCTGACGTCATCAGAGTCTCTTTGGATACGTTGGGCTTCTTCGCCGTAAAATGCCTGGCGTACCTGGCGGGCAAGGTCATTTAAGGTGAGTCCCAGGGGTTTAGCGCTCTCGCGAATGTCGAGTTTGACTTCCTGTTTACCAGCCCGGAAAGAATCAGATAAATCCAATACACCTGGATAGCGCGCGAGTTCTTCGCGCAAGCTTGCTGCCACCAGGCGCAGTTCTTCCACATCACGACCTTTCAGTTTGATCAGTAGCGGTTGTCCAGCGCTAAAAGAACTGGCGTCAAATTGTAGTTCCACGGCATCTGGAATTGGCCCAACACTGTCGCGCCAGCGTTCAGCAATTTCATTGGCACTGAGACCCTGGCGCTGCTGAATCGGCACCAGTTCCAAAACTACCTCAGCCTTATGACTGCCACCGGCACCACGGCTGGGCGGCCCATTGCTGCGGGCGGCGTTGGAGCCAATGGAGGCGAGAATATGGCGGAAGGCGGTTTCACCGTCAGTGTTACCCAGTTCCTGATCGATTTCAGCGGCAATACGGTGTGCGGCGGACTCAATCTGGTTAGCAGCAGCAATGGTTTCCTCAACGTTGATACCTTCCGGCATGGTTAAGGTGGCGTAGATTCGGTCTCCTTCCACGGCGGGGAAGAACTGGAAGATCACCCGACCACTGGCAATCAGGGCAATGGCTAAAATAAGCACGGCAGTGCCCACGGCCCAGGTGACCCAGCGCCATTCCAGTGTTTTTATCAAGAAGGGTTGATAGACGTTTTTCGCAAAGTCGGTGAGGGCATTGGCGAACACGCTCTGAAACTGAATCCATTTCTTGACGAATGTTGAATCCGCAAACATGTAACCCTCAGTTTTGCGGTGCGCCAGGTGTGCCGGCAAGATCAATTGCGATTCGAGAATACTAAACACCAGGCAAATCACCACCACCCAGCCAATCACAGAGAAAAACTCGCCCATGCGACTGCCCATAAGCAAAATGGGTAGAAACGCAGCCACGGTGGTTAAAACACCGAAAATTACCGGCACGCTCACCTCGAAGGTGCCATTGATGGCTGCCTCGCGATGATTCCGGTCGGTGGCTTCATGGCTAAATACCCGTTCGCCCACCACAATGGCGTCGTCCACAACAATACCTAACACCAGGATAAAGGCGAGCACCGTGAGTGACGAGATGTTGATGCCGAATACGGGGAACGCCCACAGTGCACCCAACACCGCGATGGGGATACCGGCGGCAACCCACATGGCTACCTTAAACCGCAGGAACAAGGTGAGGATGAGCAGTACCAGGGCAAGACCGGCATAGGCATTGCCGGTCAGGGCATCAATACGGCGATTGAGCGCCACCGATTCGTCAATCCACACGGTTAACTCTAAACCCTCGGGTAGGGTTGGCTTGATACGTTCGATATAGCGCTTCACCGCATCCGCAGAACTGATGGTGTCTTCATCGCCCACCCGGTACACCGTAATCATCATGGCCGGGTCACCATTAAATGAAGCGCTAAGAAAACCTTCCTCAAAACCGTCTTTGATTGTGGCGATTTCACCCAGTGTTATATTGCTGCCGTCCGGGCGAGTTAACACCACAATATCGCGGTATTCATCGCCACTATAGGCCTGGCCTTTACTGCGCAGGAGAATCTCACCACCCTCGGTACGAATCGACCCGCCGGGTAAATCAAGGCTTGCAGAGCGAATCGCAGTGGCCACAGACGATAAGGTTAAGTTGTACTGGCGCAGGGTGTTCTCTGATACCTCGATGGAGATTTCATAGGGTCTGGCATAGTTAACCGCCACCTGGGAAATACCTTCCAGTGCAGAAATTTCGTCGCGAATCTTATCCGCGTTGATGCGCAGCGTTTTCTCGTCTGTGTTACCAGAAAGCGCCACCATGATGGTTTGGCCGTTGAACGCCAGGGCGGAAATAATGGGCTTTTCCGTTTCTCTGGGGAAGGTGGAAATGCCATCCACCTTACTTTTGATTTCGTTCAAGGCTTTACTATCGTCAGCGTCTGACTCCAATTCAAGGATGACTGTGCAAGCACCTTCATTGGCGAATGACTGCATGCGATCAATACCCTGGACACCTTCCACGGCTTCTTCGATGCGGATACAAACTGCTTGTTCAACTTCCTCAGGGGCAGCGCCCAGATAGGGCACGGTCACTTGCACCACGCCCGGTTCAATACTGGGGAACTCTTCCCTATGCATGGTGCCAAGGC
This sequence comes from Pseudomonadales bacterium, assembly GCA_046290215.1. Taxonomy (GTDB): domain Bacteria; phylum Pseudomonadota; class Gammaproteobacteria; order Pseudomonadales; family Azotimanducaceae; genus JAHRVQ01. The sequence goes on from JBKAGC010000028.1 coordinate 5,851, forward strand.
TAATGGCACCACCGACGAGGAAAATCAGCATTAACAAGTTTGCGGCAACGGGGTTATCAACGAACCAACTGATCATTTTTTCCATGATGCTTATCCGTTACCGTTTTGTGGCAGTGGACTTACGCGCATGCCATCGATCACTGTCTGAATCGGCGAGAGGTTGACAAGTTCGCCGGCATTGATGCCATCTTGAATCACCACATTGTCGCGTTCAAAACGCAGTAGTTCGATATTGCGGTAACGTAAACGGTTGTCGGCATCCACCACCAATACCTGGCTCTGGTTGCGCAGAGCAGCGCGAGGCAACACCACCACGTCATTGGCCATCCGCCCGGAAATGGTTGCATTGACGAATAGGCCCACGGGGAGGGAAGGTTGCTCGCCGGGCAGGTTTTTATTTTCTTCAACGCGTACCACCGCCTGCACCATGCGGGTTCGGGTATCGATCTCTGCCTCGGTGCGCACGAGTTTACCTTGCCACTCGTAGTATTGGCCGCCATAGTGAGTGGACAGCGTGACCGGTGCTTGATACTGCTCCGGCAACTCGCCGCGAACGCCAAGGGGCAAATCTAAGAAAGCCAATTGGCTGTCGGCAATGGGTACTCGCACCTCAACAGAATCGGCAGCATAAATGGTCGCAATGGCTGTGCCGCGGCTAGCGAATTGGCCTACATCGACGTTCTTGCTGCGAACCAGGCCAGAATAGGGTGCTTTGATCTCGGTGCGTAAAAGATCGCGTTCCGCCTGGCTCACGGCAACGCGCGCCTCGGTTCTGGCAGCCTCGGAAACTCGTTTTGCTCGCACCGCACTTTCCAGAGAAGCCTGGCTGGTGAGGTTTTGTTTCACGAGCTTTTCCAGGCGCTCCATTTCAAACCGGGCATGCTCGGCCTCGGCCTCGGCGCGGGCCAAAGAAGCCCGGCTACGTTCCAGGGTTGCGCGTAAGTCTCGAGCGTCGAGTTTTAGCAATACCTCGCCGGCTTCAAAATAGCCGCCGGGTACCAGATTTGGCGACATCCATTCCACCCGGCCGGACACCTCAGGAATCAGTGCGCTCTCTGTGCGTGGTGTGACCGTGCCTTGTGAACGTACCTGAAGGCGGACATCTTTTACCACCGCTTCTTGTACACGAATGGCAGTACCTGTCGGGTTCCCTGTTCTGGCGACGGGGCGGTGGCAAGTAAACCGTAGGCCATCAAGATGGCTGCGAACAATACGGCGACGGTCATTAGACCTTTGACAATATTACTCATAATGAAGGGCTCGATGTGGCCTCTAGGGCAGGTTGAAGGGCGAGTTGAAGATAGCGGTTTAGCAATTCAAAGTGCTCGATGATGGCACCGGCGGCTTCCTGGCCATCACGGGCCTGAATAGCATTGTTTAGTCTTTGCAAAACTGCCTGACGTTTTACTGTGTCCACTTGAAATTCTACGGGTGGGCGGGATTGCGCGCGATTCAGCAATTGAGTTTCAAGCCCGTTAAGAATCAGACGGAGTACCAAATTATTGCTGACCCGGGTAAACAGCGTACCGAGTTCCCGCCAGCGTTGACTTTGATACTCGGAATCGTTGCTATGGTCGAGAATGTCGGCTGAGATAGCCTGCATTTCGTGTAACTGTTCATCGGAGGCTCTGGCCATGGCGGTTCTAGCTGCCATGGATAACAGCGCACCGAGTACCTCGAGCAAATGTTTAGCCATCACCGGGTCAGGGGCTTCCTGTAAATCCACAATGGGGCCAAGCACCGCCAGACTGGCTTCCTCTACTGGCACAACGCGCACTCCCCCAGGGGTAATACAAGCAATACCAAGCTGTTCGAGTTTCTTCAGGGATTCTCTGACAGCACCGCGATTTGCCTCAAATCGAGCCGCGAGATCCCGCTCTGAGGGCATCCTCTCTCCGGGCCGGTACTGGCCGGTGAGGATCTCATCGCGCAGGATTGCCGTGATCTCCTCGGCTTTAGTTTTTGGTTCGGTGGTAGAACCCGGTGTGGAATTAGACATCGAAGCCGCGCAGAATGGGTCAGTTGAAGGGACAACCGGAGTGCCCGCGGGCAGTTTCGGTCAGTTCGCTTTCGGTGCGTTTGTTTTGGTTAGACCATATTGGTCATACCAAATTGGACAGACCGAATTATAGTCAGGAAGGGTAAGATTGCAACCAGAGCGTGAAAATTCTAGTGCGGCGCAGATAGCCGCAAGCATTGAGGCGGGATTTAGTCGGTACCGCAGTGAGTTTAATCGGGTTACCGCGGAGGCCCGGGACCGTTTTGCCAATCGCGATTGGCTTGGTGTGCAAAACGCCTCCATGCGGCGCATTAAGCTATATCGTGGTTATGCCGCCGAAACCGCCGCGCAGCTGCAATCTCTGTTAGAAAGCACTGGTGCCCAGTTAGAGGACTGGCAGGCCGCGCGGCAAGCCTACGTTAGTCTGGTGTCCCAGCGTTCTGATGCTGAGTTGGCGGGAACCTTTTTTAACACCATGTACCGGCGCACGCACCTGCACCAGGGGATCGACCAGCGTTATGCCTTTGTTTCCAGCGGCATTCACTCCCCAGAGCAGCCCCTTGGCCTGAAAGTTTATCAAGCTCAAAACCTTACAGGATTACTGCAAACCATGTTTGCAGAGCTTGAACTGGGTGCGCCTTTTGCGGATCTACCCCGGGATATTGCATTAATAGAAAGCACAATGAAGGCGCTGATCCCATTGCTTCGCAACGATGCGGCGGTGGTTGAGTTGGAGCGAATTGATTCGGTGTTTTATCGTAATAAAGGCGCTTATTTGATTGGCCGCTTGACCATCGATGGCCACACCTTTCCCATGGCGATTCCCCTGCTAAACAGCAAGCAGGGTGTCTTCGTGGATACCATCATCTGGAACGAGAACGACCTCAGCACAATTTTTAGTTTCACCCGCTCATACTTTTTTGTTGAAGTGGCGTCCCCCTGGGCCATGGTTAAGTATTTAAAGGTATTGTTGCCAAAAAAGAAGACCTGGGAGCTTTACACCAGCCTCGGCTTTTTCAAACACGGCAAGACCGAGTTCTACAAAGACTTCCTGCGCCACCTGGATCACTCCAGTGATCAGTTTGAAATCGCCGAGGGGATTCGCGGCATGGTGATGACGGTGTTTACCCTGCCGTCTTATCAAACCGCCTTTAAGATCATCAAAGATAAGTTTTCACCCACCAAAACAGTCACCCGGCAGGGCGTCAGGGATGCTTATTATCTGGTGAAAACCCATGATCGCGTCGGCCGTATGGCGGATACCCAGGAGTTTAGCGACCTTTATCTACCCCGTGATCGCTTCGCGCCGGAGTTAATAGAAGAACTTACCCGGGTAGCGACCAATTCAGTGACCGTGGACGATGAGCATGTAGTGATTAGCCATGTGTACACCGAGCGGTTGATGACGCCACTGAACATTTACATCCAGAACTGCAGTGAGTTTGAACTGCGGCTAGTGCTAGAGGACTATGGCCACGCTATCAAACAGTTGGCAGCGGCGAATATCTTTCCCGGTGATATGCTGCTGAAGAACTTCGGCGTGACCCGGCATGGTCGGGTAGTGTTTTATGACTATGACGAAATTGTCTATCTCACCGATGTGAACTTCCGCGACATACCCGCGTCCAGCCATCCGGAAGATGGTATGGCTGCTGAAGCCTGGTTTAGTGTGGACGATGCCGATGTGTTTCCCGAGGAGTTCAAGAACTTCTTGTTTAGCTCCAAGTACCTGGTGGATTTGTTTTCTGAATATCACGGCGAACTGTTTACTGCCGAGTATTGGCGCAACATGCAGGCTAATGTTCGCGACCAAAAACTGATCGATGTGTTTCCTTACCGCCACAATCGGCGCTTTTATCAATAGTGGCCTGCCGCATCTGGACTGAAAATATGTACGACTACGAAACCCTTAGCACTGAATATCAAAACGGCATCATGACCGTAACCATTAGTAATCCGCCCATCAATGTCATGACTGCTAAGTTATATATGGAGTTGGTTGGTTTCACCAGCGAAGTCGCGGAAGACGAGCGGGTGAAAGTCGTGGTGTTTGAAAGTGCTGATCCTGATTTCTTTATTGCCCATTTTGACGTTGAGCTCATTTTGACTTTCCCTACCGACAAGCCCGCTGAAAAACAACAGCAACTGTCTGACTTTCACTTGATGTGCGAGCGGGTGAGAACCATGCCCAAAGCCACTATCGCAAAAATTAATGGCCGTGCTGGCGGTGGTGGTAACGAGTTTTGTGCGGCTTGTGACATGCGTTTTGGGGTGCGCGGCGTGACCCGGTTCAACCAAATGGAAGTACCATTGGGGATTCTGCCCGGTGGCACCGGCACCCAGCATTTACCGCGTTTGATGGGCCGCGGCCGGGCCATGGAGGTGATTCTCGGCGGCGATGATCTGGATGCTGAAACCGCCGAGCAGTGGGGTTACTTAAATCGCGCGTTTGCTACTCCGGCAGAAATGGATGCCCACGTCCAGCAATTGGCGGAGCGTATTGCCCTCTGGCCAAAAGGAGCCATCGCCAGGGCGAAAGCCTCTGTTCTCAATAGTGAACTGCCAATTGAACAGGGCATGCTGGAAGAAGCCTATTTGTTCCAGCAAACCCTGCGCGACCCGGAAGCCCAGGCCATTATGCGCGCGGCATTACAACAAGGTGCGCAAACCCGCGAGGGCGAGCTGCGCATCAATGACCTCGTGGTAGAAACGGCGAAGTCGTTAGGCCCCGAGGACTAGTCCTTTTTGTCCTGGTCTACTGCACCCATAAAGTCCATCTTTTGCAGATCTTCCTCCGGTGCGGGGATCTCCTCGAGGCGTTCAGGTACATCATCATATTCGAGCTTCAAGGCGCGACACATGGTGGCGTGCATTTCGTAGGTGCAGGTAATGTAAGTCAGTTCGAGTATAGCCTCGTCGCTTAAATGTTCCTTTAGCACCTCAAATACGCCGTCAGAAACCCGGCCACCTGACAGAACTAAATCGTCAGTATATGCAAGCACCGCGCGCTCTATGGGCGAAAATAAATCTGTCGCCTGCCAGTGTGGAATGGCGCTAATTTGCTCTTCAGAGAATCCCACGGCGCGCATGCTTTTGCAGTGCTGCGAGTACACAAACTGGCTACCCCGGGTGTAACCGGCGCGGGTTTGACCAAGTTCACGCAGCTTCGGGCTGATTTTTCGTTTGCCGCGATAAAACTGAAAACCGGCCACGGCATGGGCAAAACAATCTGGCACTAGTGCAAATACAGTCCACCAGTTGCCTGGTGTACCCGTTGCGGTGCCGGGTTTTTCAACCGGGTCACGGTCGCCAAACAGGGCGTCATACAGGGGCAAAACGGATGGGTCGGCGTCTTTACGACTGACTTCTCGCAAGCGAGGCATGGTAGCGTCCTTATGTTGTGTTGAAGTATCAAGGCACAATGTACATGGCTTGTTTGTGACTGCAAAGCATGTGGCGTGCACCACCTTGATTCAATGTTAGACTGAACGGCAAAACCAGATAGAGGGAAGCATTATGGTGGATTTGTATGAAGCGATGAGTACCTTACGTGCGGTGCGACGCTTGAAACCAGACCCGATACCAGCCGATGTGTTGGAACGGGTGCTACAGGCCGCTGCCTGGGCACCCACGGGTGGTAACGTTCAGCCATTTCGCATTCTTGCCGTGAAAGATCCGGCGAAAAAGGCTGAGATTGCCAGCATGTACCAGGCAGAATGGTCGAACTACACAAAAAACCTGCGCGACAACGCCTATGGCAGTGGCACAGAAAAAATGGTTCGGGCCGGGGATTATCTGGCCAACCATATGGCTGAAGTGCCAGTGTTATTGGTGTTTTGTTTTAATCCGAACAATATGGCCATTACGGATGCCAATCTTGGTCGACCCTCGGTGGTAGGTGGCGGCAGTGTCTATACGGCAGTGCAAAACGTTATGCTCGCCTGTCGAGCGGAAGGGCTCGGTTGCGTTCTAACAACGCTGCTCTGTTTTCGGGAGCCAGAGATCAAAGCGCTCCTAAATATTCCTGAAGAATGGGGTACTTGTGCACACATTCCCATTGGTTACCCGGTGCTGCGTGGCCATGGTCCGATCAGAAGAAGACCGTTGGATAAACTCGTTTATGAGGATACCTGGGGGAACTCACATGGCTAAGCCTTTTCCAAAGCATCCGAATCTTGTGGGTGGTTACGCGCCAATACAAATGGAGTGTGATGCTCCTGACCTGATCATTGAAGGGGAGGTGCCAAAGGATTTATATGGCACTTTCTACCGCAACGGCCCCAATCCGCAGTTTGCACCCAGGGGCGACCATCACTGGTTTGGTGGTGATGGCATGGTGCACGCGTTTCATATTGAGAACGGCAAAGTGTCTTATCGCAATCGTTGGGCGCGAACGAAAAAATGGTTGTTGGAACATGAAGCTGGCCACAGCTTGTTTAATCCCTTAAATCCAATGGATGTTGATCCTTCTGTGCAAGGCGTTGAAACCGACGGCGTCGCCAACACCAACATTGTCTGGCATGGCAATAAACTCCTGGCGCTGGAAGAGGGACACGCGCCGTTTGAGTTAGATCCAGTGACGCTAGAGTCCAGAGGCGCCTGGACCTTTGACGAAACCCTGGTTGGGCCAATGACGGCACATCCGAAAATAGACCCTGAAACCGGCGAGATGATTTTCTTTGGGTACAGCGTGGATGGCATGTTGTCAGAGAAGATGTCAGTGCATGTGGTGGCCAAAGATGGCACTTTGACCTCATCGCAGTTTTTCTCTGCGCCCTACGCGGCCATGGTGCATGATTTTATGGTGACCAGCGATTACATCCTGTTCCCCATCATGCCTTTAACGGCGTCACTGGATCGTGCCATGCAAGGATTGCCAGCGTTTGCCTGGGAGCCAGAAAAAGGTAATCACATTGGCGTGATGCCGCGCCGTGGCACGGTGGATGAAATTCGTTGGTTCAAAAACGATGCGAGTTATGTGTTTCATCCCATGAATGCCTTTAACGACGGCGATGTGATTACCTGTGATGTGGCCGAGTATGGTCAGGCACCGTTGTTTCCGAACCCCGATGGTTCAAAAGGTGACCCCGCCAAAATGTGGGCCAAACTCAATCGTTGGACCCTGGATATGGGTGCCAACACTGACGACTACAAAGTGACTCCAGTGGATGGCGCCGCCTCGGAATTTGGTCGCCTGGATGAGCGCTTCGCCTGCCACACCTATCGTTATGGTTATATGCTTCGTCAGGAAGCGGGTGATAGTAGTGTCAGCTTCAACAGTATTGCCCGGGTTGATCATAGCTCTGGCAAAGTGGATGCCTATGAGATGGGCGAAGAAATGGCTTCTGGGGAAGCCATCTTTGTCCCTAAGTCAGACGACGCACCAGAGGGCGTTGGCTATTTACTAGCCAATGTATACGACCAGACCGTGGACAAGTCCCATCTGGTGATACTGGATGCTGAGAACCCTGGTGCTGGCCCATTGGCCAGAGCCTTCTTAGATCATCGTGTGCCGTTTGGCTTTCATGGAAATTGGCGCCCGGGCAGCTAAGCCCCGGGCACTTAGCTGTGCCGCTCCAGAAAGGCCGTGACCGCACCTGCGGTGGCGGCTACCTTATCTTCTGACTTCCAGTCTTCAATTAAGGTGGCGTTTGGGGCGAGATCCATGATTGCCCGGGAAGTACTCTCGGGATGATAAAGGTCATTGCCTAACAGTACTAGTAAGGGTGATTGGCAGTCCTGAACCGCCTCTGCATCGACGCTAAACAAAAAGTCTTTGTCATACATATTGCTGCGAAACTGTTGCAGCACCGCCTCATCGGGTTTTGCTTCAAGGGCTTCAGCCCAACCATCAAACATGTCGTAGAAGGCTGAGCGGTTGTTATCCAAACCAATGGTTTGCTGAATGATTGCTGCGTTGACACGTTCTGGTTGTGAATTGATCAAGCCAAAACAATAGCTGCCGCCTATGCAGCCACCCATAATGTGACAGCGCTCGATTTCAAGATGGTCGAGAAGGGCAATATGGTCATCGGTGTAGGTTTGCCAGTTGTCCGCCGCTGTGATGGGGGCTCGGGACTCACCAGCGTTACGCTGATCCATGGCAATGACCTTAAAGTGCGGCTTCAACGTCTCAATAGGATCAAAAGGCGAAGAGCGCCAGAACTTAATGGCAGAGCGCATACCGCCTGGTGCAAACAACAAGACAGGATAGCCTTCACCGTGTACTTCATAGTAGAGCTCAATTTCACCAGCAGAACTTACTGTACCGGCTGGACGACGAAAAGTTGGCATGATCATTGGCTCCGTTAGGATGGTGTGGTGGGCATTTTAAGAAATGTCCGTGGCGCTTTGCTGACGTGTCTGGAATAATTCGCCGCTAACGCAATACTAAGATTTAAATGAACCCGCTGTCACTTTTTTACCAGATCTACGAGAAGATTCTCTGGCGTCAGATTAAGCAGGGTCCAACGCCCCACCACATTGGGCTGATTCTTGATGGCAATCGCCGTTTCGCAAGATTCCGTAAGTTGGCATCCAACGAGGGTCATAATGCTGGCTCTGCCAATGTGGAGTCGTTTCTTGACTGGTGCCGGGATCTCAACGTGAAAATCGTCACCCTGTATGGTTTTTCAGTGGAAAACTATAACCGCAGCGATGATGAGGTGGATTACTTGATGAGCCTGATCCTGAAAAAGCTCAAGGATTATCAAACCGATCCGGTGATTATGGAGCAGCGAGTAAAGGTCAAGGTACTGGGTAGGCTAGAAGACCTCTCGGAAGAGATGAACCAGGAAATTGCCAAAATTGAAGCGCTCACTAAAGACCATGATAACTTTCAGTTAAATATTGCCATCAGCTACGGCGGTCGCGCCGAGATTGTGGATGCCGTGAAGAAAGTAGCGCTAGAGGTTCGGGACGGTAGTCTTGACGTTAATGCTCTGGACGAACAGGTGTTTTCAAAATACCTATACACCGCGGGTATCCCTGATCCTGATTTTATTATTCGTACCTCCGGCGAAGAGCGCTTGTCAGGCTTTCTGTCATGGCAAAGCGCATACTCCGAATTGTATTTTACCGAGGTATTTTGGCCGGCGTTTCGCAAGATCGATTTTTGGCGAGCCATTCGCGTCTATCAGCAGCGGGAACGGCGATTCGGCAAGTAAGCGGTTTACAAAAACCCCACAATTACGGGGGCGAGTTTTAGGCAAAAAGCAGGTTATACTGGAGCGATCAAACTGCTTGCAGTTGGCTAATGCCAGACAATACGGAATATAAATTAAAACAAGGTAGCGCCCCGGAAGATACCTCACACATCAAACGCCCCTGTTTGGTGATGATCAAGGGCGATTTTATTGGTGAGGTTTACGAGCTTTCGAAAGATGTGACCATGTTGGGTCGCAGCGATGAGGTTGATCTGCCCATATCTGATACCAGCATCAGTCGTCGCCATGCGATGATTGTGAAACGGCTGGAGGGCTTCTTTGTCTCCGATCTAGGCAGCACTAACGGAACTTTTGTGAATAAAGAGTTAGTGAACTCGCCACGCCTGCTCTCAGAAGGCGACAAAATCACCACCGGTACTATTACCTTCAAATTTACCTTCCAAGATGACGACGATACTGAGTACCACCAATTGCTTCGCAACATGGCGGTCAAAGATGGTTTAACGCGAATCTACAACAAGCGTCACTTTATGGAGTCGTTAGCTAAAGAATTTGAGTTTAACCAACGTAATCACGGTGGCCTGAGTATCATTCTGTTTGATATCGACCATTTCAAAGAGGTTAACGATACCCATGGCCACCCGGCGGGTGATGCGGTGTTACGCGGTCTAGCACAACTGGTTGAGCATGAGGCACGGGGTTACGATCTGTTTGCTCGTTACGGCGGTGAGGAGTTTGTCTTCTTGATGCGCGAGGCAACCTTGCACTCTGCCATTGGTTTGGCTGAGCGTGTGCGCAAGGCTGTTGAGGGCCATGAGTTTACCTACGATAATTTAACTCTGAAGATCACTACAAGTCTTGGCGTCTATCACTGGGATGGTGGTGACGATATCACCCAGCCTGAAGCCCTGGTTGATAAAGCTGACAAACAGCTTTATCGGGCCAAACAATCAGGTCGCAATAGAACTTGCTACTAGGCGGCTTTAATTCAACTCGCGCGGTGTGAGCTCAAATATCCAGGCGTCATTAGACGTCACGTTTGCCATCGTCAGATCACCTGGATATTTGTTGTTTAAGGCTTCCACAATGTCCGGTACGAGTTCGTGATCCGGCTCCAGCCGTTCCATCATGCGCGGGTAAATGGTGTCGTCAATTCGAAGTAAAGCCCGACCGTCTTTCACCGCATGTCGTGGCCATTGCTTCCAAATCTTGCCGAATTTGGTGTTCATATAAGCGCTCGGGACGAATATTCGATCGTCTACGACAACTAACCACAAGGTGCGTGAACGGGGTGGTTCGAGAGATTGCAATTGCACGGTGGCACGATCTTTAAATTGATTCCAATCGGGTTCTGGCCCGCTATAAATTTCACCGCGCTTGAATGGACCGCCTGAGAAAATTTCCACCGGACCGTCGTGAAAGCGCATGGCGAAAAGTAGTGCGGCAAACGCCACTACGATAATGGCAATGACTGCCAGTAACCACTTAAAGAAATTCATTGGATGTTAACAAAGCCCCTCTCTTTGTCTGTAGAACATAGCGATGATAGCGGAGCTTTGCAAACAGGCCGTGATCTATTTTGAACGCTGGCGATATAATGCAAGGCCGCGATCCAGCATGGACACCAGGGTGGTAACAACCAGCAGCCAGGAGAACCAGAGTATTTGTGCGTCGCTCAACGGATAAAGACCGACTACCGGCTGCAAAATAGGGAAGCCGCTAACAACGAAGTACAAGATACCGTTGTAGCGGCCGATTTTGCTGGCGCGTAACGGCTGGCCTTGCAAGGCCTTTGAATCCAGCGTGTATTGGCTAAAAGCTAATACCACTAGCACGGGCAATAAGGGCGTCACAGTGCCTGAAGTCGCTAGCCCAGCCAATATGCAGGTGACTAAAATGGCATCGCTGCCATGATCCAGAAAACCGCCCAGAGGTGTGATTTGGCCCCGTTGCCTGGCAATCTGGCCATCCGCTAAGTCCGTAACAAGGGCAATGAATAAGATCCAGGATGCGGCAAGCCAGTTGCCCTCACTGACCACTAAAAATGCTAACGGAGCAAGCAGCGCTCGGCTTACGCTTAGGAGATTGGGCAGGGTCAATGCGCTCATAGTGGTTTTACATCATAATTGAGAGAAGTTTGGAGTTGCGCGAGATATGAGTCAACCAATTGCCATCACCGGGGCTAATGGCAACCTCGGCGTACGTTTGATCAAAACCCTGGGGGTGGATCAAGTGCGCGCCCTGGTGCGCTCAAACCGCGCCCGGGATGATCTACTGCAGCAGTTTCCTCAGCTAGAAGTTTCGGTGGTGAGTTACACCGATCGTGAGAGTCTGGCCGGGGCGCTCGCAGGGGCAAAGTCCATTGTCCATTTAGTTGGCATCTTAAAAGAGAATAAGCACTCAAGTTATTTAGAGGCACACGAGCACAGTTGTCAGACTCTACTGGCTGCGTTGCCAGAAACCGCGCAGCACATTGTCTACTTGAGTATTTTGGGGAGCGAGCCCAGGCACGCCAATGCTTGCTTGGCCTCCAAAGGCGCGGCGGAGCAAATCCTGTTAGCGGGCCCGGTGGATGTCACAGTGCTACAGGTGCCCATGGTATTAGGCGAGGGCGACTATGCTTCTGTCGCTTTGCGCCGTAATGCTGAGAAAGCAAAAGTCACGGTGTTTCGTGCCAGTAGTATGGAGCAGCCGATTTATGCAGGGGATGTCATTGCTGCGATTACAGGTGCGTTCAAACTGCAAGGTAAGCAGCGCTTACAACTGGCAGGTCCAGAAGCCTTGACTCGCGCGGAGTTGATTCAGCGAGCAGCAGCAATACGAAGCAATCCGGTTGCGGTTCGGTCATTGCCCATTGGGCTGGGTATGTTTATCGCCTGGTTTCTAGAGTTTCTCCCCAACCCACCGGTGACGCGGGCTATGCTCGGTGTGTTAGATCATGACGACGTCACCGACCCGGCAGCCTCGGCAAGTAAACTTGGCGTGCAACTAACCCCCCTTGATGACATGTTAAAGTTAACCACTACCTGATTCACAAAGGCGAGAATAATAAAATCATGGAAACATCTGCTGAACGCGCTGGCTTTCATCCCAGCCGCTTAAACCGTATCACAGGCCATATTCAGAGCAACTATATTGATAACGAGAAAATTGCCGGCTGCCAGGTGTTGGTCAGTCGCCGCGGGGTCCCCGCTTACTATCGCTCGTTCGGCAAAATGGATTTGGAGCGGGATAAACCCATGGCAGACGACACCATCTTCCGCATTTATTCCATGAGTAAGCCGATTACTTCCATTGCACTGATGCAGCTTTATGAACAGGGCTATTTTCAGCTAAACGATCCGATTTACCGCGCCTGCCCGCAGTTCCGCGAGCAAGAAGTGTGGCTTGAGGGTGAAGGGGAGGACATGCAAACCCGTGCGCCCAACAACCCAATAACGTTTCGGCACGTGCTAAACCATTCTGCCGGATTCACATATGGCGCTACGGCCCACCCGGTTGACCGCATCTACCGGGAATTGGGGATCCGCCGCACCGAGGGCGAGACTCTGGCAGACTTTATGAACAACATTGCTAAGGTGCCGCTCAGATATGATCCCGGCGCTGCGTGGATGTATTCCTATGCAACAGATGTATGCGGCGGCTTAGTGGAAGCCATTAGTGGCCAACCATTCGACCAGTACCTAAAGGAGCATATTTTTGCTCCCCTTGGTATGACTGATACGGCGTTTTACGTCAAAGACCCAGAACGGCTGGCGGCGAATTACAGCCGCAAAAAAGATAAGTCTCTGCGTTTGATTGATGATCCTGCAACCAGCACCTACACCAGTGATCCAGACTTCAAGTCAGGCGGCGGCGGTCTGGTTGGCACCACCGCAGATTATTACCGCTTTTGTGAGATGTTAAGACGCGGCGGTGAGTTGGATGGTGAGCGTATTATTGGCTCAAGAACGTTAGAGATGATGCGCATGAATCATTTGCCAGGAAACCAGGACCTGACGCAATTGGCCATCGGCACCTTTTCTGAAACGGCTAATGAAGGCATTGGCTTTGGATTAGGTTTTGCGACCACCCTCGATCAGGTTTCTGCGGGTAGTCTTGGCCCTCGTGATTTCTATTGGGGCGGCGCGGCCTCGACGATCTTCTGGGTTGACCCCATCGAAGACTTAAACGTGATTTTTATGACCCAGTTTATGCCGTCAAACACGTTCAACTTCCGCGGTCAGCTGAAGAATATTGTTTACAGCGCCATTGAGTCGTAACGCCGGTCTAGACTAGGACACCAGTTGGAAAGCAAAGCCGTCGTTGGTCATTTCAACCACCTGGTGTCGCTCGGCGGAAAGCTGGGCGGCGAGGCCAAGGGCTACGGCTTTTAATCCGTCACTCACGGTCACCTCTACAGGCGCGTTGGATTCCATCGCCGCCTTAAAGCCAAGGTGCTCATAAAACGTTGAACCGTGATGTGAACCTGCGGCCATAATATCTGCATCCACTGTGACGACTTTCTGTTCCGGTCCGCGGGGATGCCGGGGGCTAAACACAACCTTCGCTTCCGGCAGAGGCCGATCTTTCGGCCAGGTGATTTCAGGGCCCGGCACCAGACATTCAAGCTTGGCCTGGTTGCCCAGGGCGCAAATTTCTTCCTGATACTCACTGCCTTCTGCGAACATATTGAGATCTAACATGGCCCGCCGGCCAGATTTGAAATCCATGGTGACAAAGGCGTTGTCGATAATGTCCGGAACCTCGTTATTGTAGCTTTCATTCAAATGGTTGACGTTTTGCCCTGCGGAACCGTGAATGTATTGCACTTCCTCGTCGAGCAAGAGCCGAAACAAATCGAAAAAGTGGCAGCATTTTTCAACCATAGTGCCGCCGGAATTACGGTTAAAACGGTTCCAATCGTCTACCTTCTGTAAAAACGGGAAGCGATGTTCGCGAATCGACAGGGATTGCAGGTCTCCAACCCGGCCAAGTTGTTGGCGAAATTCCACCAGGGGCGGCATATAGCGATATTCCATGGCAACCCAAACTGGTGCCTGGTGTGCTTCTGCCGCCGAGCGAATACGTAGAATGTCTTCCTCACGGGTGACCAGCGGTTTTTCCACCAGAATCGGTAGATCTGGGCGCTGTTTAAAAATGCTGAGAAGTTGCCCGGCATGTTGATAATTAGGCGTGGCAATCACCAGCGCATCCAGGTCAACTTTAAGCAACTGGTCCAGATCAGGATAAAACACGGCCTGGGGTGCTAACCTGGCGCACCGCGCCTGCATCTTATCGTTGGGTTCAACGATTGCAGTGACGAGTGTGTCTGGAATTAGGGCCAGGTTTTGCAAATGCTCCTGGCCCATCATGCCGCCGCCTAATAGGCCATAACGCAACATCAGGGCAGGAGTACGCCGCCATCAACATCGATGGTGGTGCCTGTCATATAATTGTTTTCAAGGCTTAAAAGAATGGCGCTTGCCACCTCGGTAGCTTGCCCAACTCGCTGCAAAGGCACGCCTTTACCCATTTGCTCCAGTACCTGGGCCTTTTTCTCACCGAAGTGATCTTGCATACCTGACTCAATCAAACCTGGGGCCACAACATTCACCCGTCGCGGCGCTAACTCTAATGCCAGCGCTCGACACAAGGCTTCTACTGCGCTGCCCACGCAGGACAAGGACGACATGCCCACATTGCATTTGCGCGCCGGGGTACCGCTTACCAGGGTAATTGCCCCGGTGTCGCTGAGCACCTCTGCACCGGCTCGAACCACGTTGCAGTAACCCCAGAACTTGTTAAAAGCCTCGCGAAACTGATCATCAGTTTGCTCAAGAAACGGCTTCATAGTGCGATCAGCGCCGGTGGCCGCGGCAACAATGTAGTCCACATGACCAATGCCGCTGAACAATGCTTTTAGACCATCACGGTCATGGGTATCACAGCTAGAGAAATTGATCCCAGGGTGGTCTTGTTGGCATTTTGCGACCTTATCCTCTGAGCGACTTACCGCCCAGACACTGCCACCTGCTGCCTGTGCCATGACTGCTGCTGCTAGCCCGATGCCTGAAGTACCGCCAACCACGACGATGTTTTTGCCTGTGAAATTCATAACCACTCCCTCTAATTAATGCTTTGGATACTACCGGTCTGGCGTCTCAGTTGGAACATTACGCCGGGCCTCAATAGTCAGACGCACCTTGTCGTGCTCGCCTTCATTTAAGCTGAAGCGCATAAATGCGATAGCACCGAATACATAGCAGGCGGCGGGTAAAAGGGCGAACAGGCTGCGCAATGCCTCCTGAGTAGCAGGAGATTGCTCAACATTGGGCTCAAATCCAACAAGCTGCAGGACAATCCCGGTCACCAGGGCTGTGACGGAACCGGCAGATTTGCGCACGAGATTTAACGCGGCCAGATAGGTGCCTTCTTTACGCTCACCGGTGAGATATTCATCGTAGTCAATCACATCCGCCTGGATGGACGGGTAAATCACTGAGCCGACACCTGACACCAGACCAAGTAAAAAGCTCAATATCCAAATGAGTATCGGATATTCCAGAGAAAAGTAGTAAGAGACAAAGATGGCAGAGGTAGCCCAGAGACTTAGTCCCCAGAGCCGTTTCTTTCCCACCGTACTAGCCAGCTTGATCCACAAGGGAGCAAACAAAAACTGCGGCACCGTGTAGG
The DNA here is from genome assembly GCA_046290215.1 of Pseudomonadales bacterium. GTDB lineage: Bacteria > Pseudomonadota > Gammaproteobacteria > Pseudomonadales > Azotimanducaceae > JAHRVQ01. The sequence continues at coordinate 21,691 of JBKAGC010000028.1, forward strand.
TAGCAAGTAGCGCTGGGAAGTAAATGGCTTTGCTAAACGGAATGTTCTCTTCTGGGATTACGTAATCCACCATGTACGGCACTAACAAGCCAATACTGGCGGCGCCGAAGGTTTCGATGCCGATAACGAGCAACAGCAGCAGAGCGTGAGGGTTGCGAATAATGTCCATCATGGAGCGAAACGGATTGGACATGGCTTTGCCCTGAAAATCCGCGCGCTCTGGCAAATAATAGGTGGAAATCAACACCAGAGTAGTCACGCTGAGCCCGGCAATCATTGACAGGGTAAACGCCATAGCGCGCTTGTTTTCAGCATCGCCAAGTAGGAAAACGAAGTACAGCCCGCCCAGAGAGCCAATCGCGCCAATCATGTGCACATAACCAAAAAATCGCGTGCGCTCGTTGTAATTTGGCGTGAGTTCAGCGCCCAGTGCGCCATACGGCACGTAAAACGCGGTGCTGGCGGTTTCGTATACCCATAGCGCCAGTGCCATCCAGATCACCAACTGCATACCTTCCAGCATCGTGGGCGGTGACCACATCATGATCAGACCCAGCCCCATGGGTACGGCGGAGCAATAAAGCCAGATCCGGCGACGTCCAAAGCGGCTTTTTGTGCGGTCAGATAGATATCCCGCAAGGGGATCAGAAACAGCATCCCAGAGCCGTGACGCGGCAATCAGACCACCCATAATCGCCGGCGCTATTAACAACACATCGGTGGCGAACTTCATCAAGTAGGTTGCGAACAGCAACCCCATGACGCGAAAGCCAATGCCCGGCGCGGCGTAGATCCAGATTAAAGGTAGCGTCAGGGTTTCTTCGCCAGCGCGGCCGATTTTTGTTTCAGATAAGTTGTTGTTTGCTTGATCTCGCTTGGTAGTCAGGCTTCTTCCCTCGCCTAGGTGAGTTTCTCCAGAGCATTTAACATCATTTGTACTGACATCATCACCAGAATCATGCCCATTAATCGTTCAATTGCCATTAATCCCCGTTGACCAAGAATACGGTTCATGGGTGTTGCTGCGAGTAAAATCACAGCCGTGGCAATCCAGGCAGCCGTAATAGCGGTGAGCAACACTGAGGTTTCTGTGGTGGTAGACATCAGCATCAGCACAGCCATGATGGAGGGGCCTG
>JBKAGC010000029.1:0-21973 GCA_046290215.1 Pseudomonadales bacterium
CGGTACGCGGTTTACCCAGGGTGCCAATAGTAGAACTACCTTAGATAACTTCGATTTCGATGCCACCGCTCGCACCGGTAGCTTTGCAGCAAAGGTGCTGCAAGGTGGTTTTAGCTATAAGAGCGGCGACATTGGTAAGTTCGCTGGTAACAGTCGCGATCACACCAAAATTAGTACGCCGTCTGCTGTGATTCGTGTTCGAGGTTCAGAGCTAGAAGGTACGGTGGACCCGGTTACCCTGCAAACTGTTGTGATTCATAAGTCCGGCTTTTTAACGGTAACGGACATCAACGACAATAACCCTGTTATTCTCGACACGCCCAACAATTCAACTATGGTGATTAGCGGCGGTGCGCCCACCAACGCCGGCACTGCAACGCCTGAGCAGATGGCGGCAGTGCAGCAGTCCTTGCCGCCCCAGAGTGTGGTGGATCAGGCAGACGAAGAAAACGCTAATGATGATGCTAGCGATGATGAAAGCACTGATGAGTCGAATGAAGAAGGGGCTCAGGAAGGTGCATCTGAAGAAGCTAGCGGTGAAGGCGAAGAAGCCGGCGAAACAGAAGGTGGCGCTGAGGGTGAAGGCGAAGCATCTGAGACTGGAGAAGAAGCTAGCGACGAATCTGGCGAAGATGAAGCAGGTGAAGATTCTGAAGAAGGTAGTGATGACGAAACTGGCGAAGAGAGTGGTGACGAAGCTGGTGAAGAGTCAGGCGAAGAGTCCAGTGAGAATAGCGACGAAACCGTAGAGGCGAATGAAGGCTCTGAATCCGCTGAGGGCTCTGATTCCGCTGAAGGCTCTGAATCCGCTGAGGGCTCTGGTTCCGCTGAAGGCTCTGAATCCGCTGAGGGCTCTGGTTCCGCTGAAGGCTCTGAATCTACTGAGGGCTCTAGTTCTGCTGAAGGCTCTACTCAAGCTGATGGTTCTAACTCAAACGATGCGGCTAATGCAGAAGGTAGTAGTGAGGGTAGTTCGTCTTCTTCGAATCGTAGTTCTGGTACAACGGTGGATCTGGCACAAACTGGAGAGTCTGGAGCAGCCAACACGGGCACGAGTGGCCAAACAAGCGGCGGTAACTCAGCTGCTGCTGGTGGCGGTACCACCACCGGCAGTTCAAATCCGGCAAATGACAGCGCTTCAAGTACGGAAGATCAGCCAACACAAGAGTTACCGCCGGATAATCCGCCCACCTCGCAGGATGACAACGTCACCCTGGCAGAGAACGAGACTCGTGATCTTAGTGACCTTGTGCTTGCCAATGACGAGGATCCTGATCCTAACCAAACCCCGGTACTTGCCAGCATTAATGTGACGGGTAGCAGCGGTACCGTAACTCTAGATACGGCGACGCAAACCTTGAACTATTCTGCTAATGGCGACGAGTTTGAGGCGTTAGGTGTTGGCGAAACACTCACCGACACATTTACCTACACGGTCAGTTCAGGTCAGTTCAGCTCTACTTCCACCGTCACCGTGACAGTGGAGGGGCAAAATGACCCGACCATCGCAGTGGATGACAATTATGCCGTTGATGGTGGTGTTGACCTGGTGGTGGATGCCGCCAATGGCTTGTTGGCGAACGACACTGATGTTGATAGCAATGACACTTTTACGGTGATTGATGCTGAAGTGACCTCCAACGATGGTACAGAGGTAGTAGTAAACAGTGATGGCAGTTTTGAGTTCTTAACTTCTGGTTCCTCAGTTTTGAACCAACTTGCGGCCGGAGAAACCTTCACCTCAACGATTGTTTACACCGTACAAAGTAGCGCCGGTGATACCACAACGGCTACCGCAAATATTGTGGTGACGGGTGTGAATACGCCTCCCGAAACCACGGACGATTCCGCCAGTGTGTTAGAAAACACCACGGTAACCGTGTCGCCCCTTGCCAATGATACTGATGTAGATGGCGATACACTGACGTTAACCGCAGCCACGGTGAGCGGTGGTAACGGTACCGTGACGATTTCTGGCAATGAGCTAGTATTTACGCCCACCACAAATCTCGCAGAAGATGGCACCTTAGAAGAAACCATCATTTACACAGTGTCAGATGGCGAGGCGACTGCCACGGGTAATGTGGTGGTGACAATTACTGGTGTTAATGATCCGCCAGAAATTCAGACGCAAACACCAGAGCAGATCCCAGAAGTACAAGCCACCTCTGGACCAACGGATATCACCAGTTCGGTATTGGCGGTCATTGGCGATGATAGCCCAGGCACAGAGGTGACTGCGCTAGACGACACTAACACCGTGGGTAGTGTGGTGCTCGGTAGCGTGATTTACGATGCCACGGGCTTCTTTGATTTCCTGAATGTGGGTGAAACTTTTACCGATAGCTTTGGCTTTACGGCCACAGATATTCAGGGTCTAACCACAGACGGTACTTTTAGCATCACCATTCAAGGTGAAGCGGATGCGCCGGTGGTTTCGGGGTCATTAACTTTTAGCAACAGCGAAGATGATGCCGCTTTGGTGCTGGATTTGCTCACAAATGCATCGGATGTTGATGCTACTGACGTGCTTAGTGTCACAGATGTCTCCATCACTGGTAATGGTGCGGGCATTAATGTGGTTGGCTCAAACCTAAACCTTGATCCTAATGCTTATAACAGTCTCTCTGACGGAGAAACTGAAGTCATCACGCTTACCTACAGTGTTACTGATACTACTGGGCTGATCGCGCCGCAAACCGCAACAATCGCTATTGCAGGCGTCAATGATGCGCCTGATGTTGTACCGGTGACGCAATCATTGCTGGAAACTGATGCGCTCACTAGTGTGAACTTGTTGGGCGGTGCTTCTGATCCTGAGGGTGATCCATTGTCGATTGCCAATGTTGCCCTGGTGAGCGGCCTGGATAGCGGTGTGACAGTTTCTGGGTCGACCCTGTTGGTAGATCCGTCTGCCTATGTGTCCCTCGCTGCCGGTGAATCTGAGGTGGTGACCTACAGCTTCAATGTGCTGGACGGCAATGGCGGTATTACTCCAGGCAGTGCCACCGTCACAATTAATGGCGTTAACAACACGCCCACCTCAAATAGTTTAAGTGTCACCGCAATCGAAGATACGCCACTAGTACTTGATGCGACTGCGTTTCCATTTTCTGACGTGGATGCCACAGACCTGCTAGAAGGTGTGCGCATCGATACCTTACCTGTACTCGGATTGTTACGGTTGAATGGCGTGAATGTTGCGGCAGGCCAGGTGATTAGCATCTACGATTTAACCGCGAATAATCTTACGTTTACACCTGGGGCCAATGACAATGGTCTTGGCTATACCTCGTTTAATTTCTCTGTAGGTGATGGGCTTACATTTTCCGCCAGCAATACGGTGACCATTGATGTGGCACCGGTGAATGATGCGCCGAACGTTGTGCCAGTCACGCTGACAGTGACTGAAGACGATAACTTGACCACGGGTGATTTTCTGGCCGGGGCCAACGATGTGGAAGGTGATACCTTGAGTATCGCAAATCTCATTGTTTCCAGCGGCCTGGCCAGTGGCATCACAACCAGCGGCACAAACTTTACCGTAGATCCGGGCTTTTACGATGGATTAGGTGGTGGGCAAAGTGAAGTGGTGGTGTACAGCTTCGATGTGCTCGATGGCAATGGTGGCAGCACGCCTAACTCCGCAACCATTACGATTACCGGCGTTAACGATGCCCCGACCACAATCAATGTCACGTTAGCGGCGCAAGAAGATACCCCGCTGGTATTCACAGCAGGGAATTTTCCTTTTGTCGATCCCGACAGTTTGGATTTGTTGGAGGGTATCAGGATTGATGTGCTGCCGGCGCAAGGTGTGCTGCAGGTGAATGGCGTGAATGTGTCGGTTGGCCAGGTGGTGACGATTAACGACATTGATAATGGGCTCTTTTCGTACACCCCGGCGCTAAATCAGAATAATTTGATTAGCACTAACCCGACCTTCAGTTTTTCAGTGGGTGATGGTGATGCGTTCTCGACGAGCGCGATTGCGACCATCGATATTGCCCCGGTGAATGATGATCCGGTGGCGAATCCCGATTCTTATGATGTGGCGTTTAACATTTCTTTTTCAGCAACGCTGGGCACAGATGACCTATTACTCAACGATACTGACGCTGAGAACGATACCATCACGATTAACCTGACCCCGGTAGTAGACGTCAGTAACGGCTCACTATCTATTAACTCTGATGGCACCTTTATTTATACGCCAAACACGAATTTCACCGGTACTGATAGCTTCGTTTATGAGATTACCGACGGTAATGGCGGCGTCGGTCAGGGTACAGCAACTCTGAATATTGTGGGTAGCCCAGGTGTGTTTGCACAAACTACCGGTGATTTTTCGGATCCGTCTATCTATAGCGGTCTGGCGGTGCCAGATGCAGGCGATGATTTGATTTTGGATAGCGGCGTTGTTGTGACTCTCGATGCTACCACCACAGGCCCTGTGACCATCAATAGTCTGGACATCGATGGTTCAGGTGGCCAGTTTGATTTAGATTCCAATACGCTCATCGTTACGGATGAAATATTTACCGTCGCCATTAGCGGGTTGTCAGTCACTAACGGTAATCTCTCGGTTGGTAACACCTTTATCAACAACGGCCAACTTGATCTAAAGAGTAATAGCACGTTATCTGTTGGAACGTTTTCCAATGAGCTCACCTTGAATGCAGAGCTAGGCACCATCGCCATTAATGCAACCTCTGGCGGGAATAACGGCACCATTAACGTCAATGGTGTTGCTGGTGCGACCACAACGGATTTGGTGCTAAGCGATGGCTTTCTCAACCAGGGCAGTATCATCCTACAAAATCAGATTGCCTCTGCCAGAGACATTTCGCTATCAACCGCTGGCACACTGCAAAATGACAACATTATCTCAATCATGACGGGTGGTGGCGGCGGTACCAAGTTCATTAACGCCGCAACATTTGCCAATGGCGGCGGTACCGTCACCGTTGGTGCAGGAGAGGTGTTAAAGATCACCGCGGCGACCACAACCTTTGGCGGTGATACCCAGTTTAATGGTGATGCAACAGGTACCGTGCAATTCCTGGGGGCTCAGACATTTGACTTGCAAGCAGACTGGACGGTAAGTGCAGCGACTATTCCCTTTTTGGATTTGGCGGGCGACATCACGATATCAGGTGTTGGTGAGTTGCAAATTCTATCGGGCGGTGAGCTGGTTCTAACCGAAGATGACATTACCGCGGACATCAATAATCAGGGTGGCCTGGTGGTTGAGAAAAACACGTCCACCATCTCCAGTACAAACTTCTCGAACACCGGTACCATCACCATTCGCGGTACTAACCTTGCTACATCCACAACGTTAGCTTTCGCTACAGCGGTATCAAACGCGGGTACGATTGTTTTTGATAATGCCTTTACCTCACCTCGTAATTTAACCCTGGATGCCTCTGGGCTCTCATTTACCAACGCCGCAGGAGGTGTAATTCAGACTGCGGATACCAGTACCGGAGAAGGTAATAAAAAGATCATCGCGGCCACCTTTGATACGGAACTGGGTACGCTGGATATTGGAGCCGGCGATATTTTGGAGATTAGCGCAGGGGCCACAAAATTCGGCACGAGCACCAGTCTCACCGGCGATGGCACAATCAAGCTGACTGGCACCCAGACCTTGAACCTGGTAACCGACTACACTGTCGCGAGCACCCATGGACCCATTGAGCTTGCTGGGTTTGTTACGGTTACCGGCCCTGGGCAGTTGATTATTGAATCTGAAGCGTCGTTTGAACTAAATGGTAACGATGCTATTGATGCGGATATTGCCAATGACGGATTTCTGCTCGCGTTCGGTATCACCAACGCCATCAATAGTACGTCGATTACCAATACTGGCGTTCTCAGCTTGCAAGGCACTAATGCTACGACCACAACAACCCTTAACCTCGCCAACGGCTTTGCCAATGACGGAATCATCGAACTAGACAACACCTTTACCTCACCGCGGACTGTGATTCTAGATGTGGCAGCTGGGACGCTGCTCAATAACGCTGCTGCAAACATCACGAGTGAAAATTCCGGCGGCGGCGGCGGCGAAAATCGTATTCTTGGGCTCTTAACCAATAGCGGCACCATCGACGTTAACGCTAATTTGAAAATTGCTGGCACCACCTTTACCAACACCGATGGCACCATCAACGTGGCCCCGGGGCAAAATCTAGTGATTGACACCATGACCACGCAGTTAGGTAGTGGTGCGGTAATAGCTGGAAGCTCGGGTACCATCACCCTGAGCGGTAGCCAGAGTGTGAATGTGGGCGATGGCTTTACTGTGACACCGGCAACACCGGAGATTGACCCTATTGGCACAGTCTCTTTTGAAGGTGTTGGACAACTGGATGTTGCGGCGGGTGGTTCACTGCGCTTGACCAATGACACGATTGCTGCAGATTTTAATAATCAAGGCACAACTGTCTTTGAGCTAGCGGGTAACAATGTAACCGCCAGCAGTTTTATCAATGGCGGTAATCTGGTGATTAAAGGTGTTTCTGCTGCGACCACAACCAGTGTGAGTTTTACTAACCTGATCACCAATAGTGCTGGTGGCGTGTTTGAATTTGATAACACCTTTACCTCTGGTCGAACGCTGACCGCGATGGTTGACATGACCAATGACGGGACGATTCTGTCTAACAATTCCGGGGGCGCGGGTTCGGCCAACAACTTCACGTTAACTGGCACGATCACCAACAATGGTGCTGTAAACGCCAACGAGGATTTGACCATCAATGGCACCTCATTTGATAGCTCTGGTGGTGGTAGTTCAATCAATGTAGGCGCCGGGGCAAACCTGGGTATTGATTCAACATCAGTCACGCTTGGGTCTGGTGGCTCCGTTACCGGCGGAGCCGGTAGTCGGCTTGAGTTTGGCGGGCCTACAGTGACGCTCTCAACTGGGTTTGATGTATCCAGCACTTCACCGGAAATCGACTTTACCGGCTTTGCCACCATCGATGGAACCGGGCCATTGAACATCACAGGTACAGGCACTTTGCTCTTAACCACCGATACTGTCACAGCGCCGATCAGTGTTGCAGGCATATTAAACGTGGAAGAAAACAACACGCAGATCGATGGCGGTATTACGACGGTGGCAGGTGGATTGATTGAAATTCGTGGTACCAGTGCTGCAAGCGCAGTGTCTTTGACAACTAGCACCGCATTTTCTAACGTGGCCGGCGCCACCATTGAGTTAGATAACTTGTTTAGCTCCTCGCGAACGGTGGAGCTAACCATGTCTGCTGTAACGCTAACCAATGACGGTACGATTGTTACCAACAATACCAACGGCCCCGCCACAACCAATACATTTAATGTGAATGGTGATGTGGTGAACAATGGGACTATTGATGTTAACGAGAGCGTGAACTTTGGTGGTGGCACGCTGGATAACAGCACTGGTTCGGTTGCCATCGCCACTGGCGAAACACTTAACTACAGCGGCAGTAATCTAACGTTGGGGAGCGCAGCGAGTTTGACGGGCGACGGCACATTCGAGGTAAGCGGACCGCTCATTACCCTAACAGCAGCTTTCAACTATTCAGCCACACAACCCATCTTTGATCTTTCAGGATTCCTAACGATTCAAGGCGCAGGGTCGCTGGATATTCAAAGTGGTGCGACGTTTACGCTAACCAATGACACTGTAACCACGCCATTGTCTAATGCCGGTAATCTTTTTATCGAGGAACTCACCACTACCCTGAACGGTACGCTAACGGCGAATACCGGTACTATCGCGGTTAGAGGTACCCCGGCTAACTCCAGCACGACCTTAACCGTGGCCAATGGCTTTACGAATGCGGGCACTATTTTGCTCGACAATCTGTTTTCATCGACGCGCACGTTGGATCTTAATGTCTCCGCTGGCACGCTCACCAACGATGTTGCGGGTACTATTGCCACGGCCAATTCCGGCGGTGGCGGTGGCACTTATACGATCGATGCAGAGATCGTGAATGAAGGTCTGGTTGATATTGATTTTGACGCGACTATTACAGCGACAAGTTTTATTACCGAACTAGGTACGGTTGATGTGGATACCGGTGCGGTGCTTGAGCTGAATGTCGCCAACACTGACATCACCGACATGACGTTTCTGATTGGTGACGGCTCTATCAAGTTCTTAGGTACGCAAACCATTAACTTGAATACCGATTTTACGATTGGTTCTGCCACGGTGGATTTAGACCTGGCGGGTGATATCACCATCGATCAAACCGCCAACATCTTAACCATTGATCCTGGAGCCACGCTTGTGCTCACGGGAGACACAGTCAGTACGAATTTAGTAAACGATGGTGAATTAATCGTCAAGGAAAACACCACCACCATTAATGGCGCGTCGTTTACTAATGATGGCACTTTGCGGGTGGAAGGTGCTTTGTCTACCTCAGTGACCAACCTGGATGTCACGCCTAACTTCTTTAATGACGGCACGATCACTCTTGATAACCCGACCATTAATAACCGCACGGTGAATGTGAGTTTCTTAGGGACCTTCACCAACAACATTCAGTTGACGGCGCAAAAGACCGGCTCTGGTATCACCACGCTAAATTTTGATGTTACCGGCGCATTCTCAAATGCCGGTACGATTAGTGTGAATCACGATCTGCTGCTTAGTAGTGCTTCGAATGGTACGAACGAATCTGGCGCTGATATTAACATCGCGGTGGATCAAACTCTGGATCTGGATATCGCGAACTTTACCAACAACGGCACGATTACCTTGTTGGGTGGTTCTAGCGGCACGACCTTGGATCTTAGCGATGTCACGACCTTTACCAATACTGCTGGTGTGGTCACGGGCTCGGGTACAGTGATTAATTCCGGTGTTATCTCTGGTGGCACTCAGTCTGTTAGCCCCGGTGCCTCACCAGGCTTGCTGGTTTTTGATGGTGGCTTGAATACAGAAATTATTCTCGAGACGGAGCTAGAAGGTCTTGCCCCCAGCAGCGGCTATGACCAGGTGGTGGTGAATGGCACTGCCAATCTTGGCAGTAGTGCTATGAATGTGGTGTTGCTGAATGGCTATCTGCCAGAGGTGGGTGACGCTTACATTGCGCTCACTGCAGACACCATCACCGGGCACTTTGGCCAGGTTTCCGGCCTCGACATTGCAAGCGACCGCGTGCTGGATATTCAGTATTCCGGCGGTGATGTGATTCTAAATGCCGTGGCCACAACCAGTGTGGGCGATAGCGCTGCAAATACACTAACGGGCTCTGCAGCGCAGGATGTGGTGGTTGCTGGTGATGGTGATGACAATATTGCAACCGGCAGTGGCGCTGATATTGTGTTTGCTCAGGCAGGTAACGACACCATTGCCGTTGACGCGGATTTCTCCCGTGTGGACGGTGGTACGGGGATTGACCGGCTTTTGCTAGATGAAGTGGCTGTGGATGATGGCCGTCGTATCGACAATGTTGAAGTGTTAGATATTCAGACAGGTACGGCATCATTAACTGCGACTACCATTACTGAAGTTTCTTCCGGTTTGAATGAGGTTACTGGCCTCGAGGATTCACTGGTAGTTGAGGGTGATAGTACAGCGGTGCTGACACTGGTGGGTAGTTTCCAATACGATCGCGCTGAACAATTAGATACGGGCGCGGGTTTGCAAACCTTTGACGTTTACATTGATGACGGCGCGGCAGTATTTGTCAGCCAGAGTGTTTTGGTAGCCCAGCAGACGCCTATGGCATCCACCACCGCAGAGGCACCTTTAGACTTGAGTGGTGTGGAAGTGCTTGCGGCGCAAAGTGAAGTGGCGCCGGTAACTACAGAAACTGCTAGCGAGAGCCCGGTGAACTTCAATGATGTATTTGGCACTGAAGATCCTCTGAGCACATTATTGGCGAACCTGCCCGATGCCTCGGTGTATGCCAGCGGTGATGTGATAAGCGTTGCAAGTAGTTCAGAAGATCTGGCTGATGCGTCGGTGCACAATCCAACGCTCACGAGTCTTCATGACACCTTGATTCCCCTGGATTCACCGTTGGACGTTTAAGACAGGGTCTCACTCAAGAGTTCGAGTATTCGTGTCACGGGTCGGGTTAGACCAATTTCTTCGGGGTTGTGCACTGAGTACCAGAGGCTCTTTTGTTCGCCAATGGTGTTCACGGTGCTGGTGGCGTTTGGCGTAACACGCACCGGGGTAATGTCGAGATGAAAGTGCGTGAAGGTATGACGAAACGGCGCTAGCTTCTGCCAATGGTCTGCGTCTAAGTGGCCAAGATAACCTTCAAGTTCTGCTTCACTGCATTCAGGGAAGCTCCAGAGCCCGCCCCAGAGACCGCTTGCAGGCCGTTGTTGTAAGAAAACCTCACTGTCTGAGTTTTCAATAACGAGCATGCAAGTGGCTTTTATCGGCTTGTCTTTTTTGGGTTTCTTACCAGGATATTGGTCAACTTGCTGCTGGGTTTTAGCCAGGCAATCTTCCATCACCGGGCATAGATCGCACAGGGGTCTTGAGCGCACACATAAGGTTGCACCGAGATCCATAATCGCCTGGGTGTAATCAGCCGTGCGCTGTTTCGGTGTAAGTGCCTCGGCATGTTGCCACAGTTGTTTAGCGACTTTTGTGTCGCCGGGCCAACCGGGTACAGCAAAGTGTCTGGCCAGCACGCGCTTGACGTTGCCATCTAAAATGGTGGCATGTTGTTGAAAGGCAATGGCGCGGATGGCACCGGCCGTTGAGCGGCCAATTCCCGGTAGCGCTTCTAACTGTTCCTGGCTAGCGGGGAATTCACCATTGTATTTGGCTGTGACAATTTGTGCGGTTTTGTGAAGGTTCCGGGCTCGTGCGTAGTAACCGAGCCCGGTCCATAAGTGCAGCACCTCATCTTGCGCCGCCCGGGCCAGGTCGGTGACCCGGGGAAAGCGCGTCATAAACCGCTCATAGTAGGGTATGACGGTCGTAACTTGAGTTTGTTGTAGCATGATTTCCGACACCCAAACACGATAGGCGTTAATCTCATGCTTCCAGGGCAGGTCTTTGCGACCATGTTGGTCAAACCATGCCAGAAGGCGCTCAGCAAAAGGTGCTGTCATTAGTTACCGAACAGACCCTTCAAGAGACCTTTCGCCGCATCCTTCAATTCGTCAGGTATTTTCTCTTCGATCTTTTTCTCGAGCGCCTCGCGGCCTTGCTTTTTCGCCGCCTCGGCAGCCATCTTGGTGAGCAGTTTGGTCACCGCGGCGCGGTCCGGTAGACATAGAGAAACAGGGTCCGCATCTAACGGTCCAGCGCAGTTGAGTGGCCAGCGAACGCCGGTGAGTTTTGGATTTACCTTGAACTGACCGCCCACGTCTTCCAGCAGAATGGCCTCAATGTCGTAAGCCATCTGGTTGCCGAAATAATCAATACCACCGGTACCGGTGATGCGCATGTTTTCGAGATTTGCAGCGAAGCTCTGGTTTTCTTCAATGCCCTGATTGATTTTGTGGTTACCGTTTAACGATTCGAACGGCATTAAGTCTGGCCAATCGGCAATGCCCGATTGAGTCCCTTGCACACTGTCCACAATCACGGCCAGTTGTTTAAGGGGGCGAACATCAATGGTGCCATCAGCAATGTTGAAATTCGCCTGGCCGTCTAGAGAGCGGGTCAGATTGCTCATCATATGACCGGTGAACTGGTGTTTGGCCTGTAGCTCGATATTGCCGGTGATGGCCTGAACTTCTAACGCTTTGGCAATGTCGATACCGTTGATGGTGAATTCACTGCTAGTAGTAGTCGAGCTTTCGGGGTAGCGGCTGTTCAACTTGAAGCTGATATTGCCCTCGTATGCCTGGGCGTTGCCGGTTACCGCGAGGGCGCGGTTTTTATTGTTTACCGTCAGGTTTAAATCACTCAAGCGCCAGGTGTCGTAGCTCAGCTGGTTAATGGCAAATTTACCGTTGATGTCAGTGCTTGCCAGCAGCTCGCGAGGAATCACCTCGCTGTCGGCCACCTCTGCTGTGCCTGAAGTTGTGGTTGCGGCTGAGTCAGTACTTGCCGCCAGATAATCTGAAACATTAATGCTGTCGACTTTAAGGTCAAAAGTCGCGGCAGTTTTCGGTTCAAGCTGGACGCCTGCTGTACCTGTTAATGTGGTTTGGTCCAGTTGCAAGGTGAGTTTTGATAGTTGCACCTGATTCAGGTTGCCCGCCATTGCAGCATTTAAGCTAATTTTGCCCATGGCGTTGGGGTTGGCCATTTCGCCAGGATCCACATCCAGGGCTTGCAGGAATGCTTTGCCGTTAAATTCGGCGGCACTCAAGTTACCGCTAAAACTGGTATCGCCGAAGATTTGCTCGGCGTTGAAGCTAAGATCGAATGTTGCGCCACCCAGTGTGACAGACGCCTGGCTTAAATTAGCCGTTTCATTGGCGAGGTTTATTTCACCGGTGAGTCGTAAATCTGTGGTCAGGGTTTCGCTGCCTGGTTGTTCAACGCGGGTTGTCAGCGCTAGACCTGCCAATGTAAAGAGGTCGAGGTGCTCGTTGATGGCAGCCTGGCCGCTGATATTATTGCTCACCACCATGCCGCTGATTCTATCCTCAAGCTTTAGTTCGGCTTCGATATCTGTGGTCACTCCGGTGCCTAGTGGTCCCGTCACCAGTCGCGTTAAATCGATGACGTAGTGACTATTGCTCGAGAGATCCTGGTAGTTGATCACGGTATTGGTGATGCTGATGCCACCAATATCGATTTGCAGTGACGTACCAGAGCCGTCCGCTGCAGTTGTCGATGTGCTGTCGTCAGTAGCGGTCTCAGATGGTGCCCCTTCGCTTGCGGCAACTTCCCAGTTGCCTGTGCCACTTTTGTCCACGGTGGCGTTTACAGTAATGCCGTCGATGGTAATGCCGCTCACTTCAATACTGCCGCCAAAAATCAGTGGCAAGATTTTCAGATCAATAGCTGCGGACTTCAGGCTGGCCAGGGGGATCTCTAAGCCCGGCACGGTGACAGCCACATCGCTCATACCAATGGCTATGGGCGGAAAATACTGCCAATCAAGATTGCCGTTGATCTCAAGGCCGTAACCAGTTTGGGCCTGAAAGGTATCCGAGAGGCGTTGCTTGTAAGCATCGGGGTTATCCAGCAAAAACAGCAGGGCCACAAATGCAGCGATGATCAGGCCAGCGAGCGCGCTTAAGGCCAGCAAGAGTCTCGACATAAGACGTTTTATCCTTTGGCTAGGTTCAGGTTTGTCCGGGTGTATTCACACAATACTTGTATGATGCCGCGAGTAACCTCTTTGTTCCCTGACATCAGCTCGTAAAGTGACTCGCCGTCCAGACGCAGCAAAGTGCAATCTTCAACGGCGGTTACCGTGGCGGCTCTGGGCTCTGGGTCCAGGGCTGCAAGCTCGCCAAATACCGTACGTTTGCCGAGCACGCCAAGTTCATTGTCTCCTTCGGAAATGCGCACCTTACCTTCCACCACAATGTACATACTGGTGCCCAGTTCACCCTGGCGAATGATGGTTTCTCCGGCGGGGTACTCAACCGATTCAAGGATCGTCGCAAGGTCGGCGAGCTGCGCCTCTGGTACAGAGGAAAAGATATTCACCGACTTCAGGATCAGGATTTTCTCAATGGTGAGAAGCATACCAGCGGGTGCATGAAGAAGAGCGCCTATTATGCAGGGTTCAGAGGCATGATGAAACGCGCAATAGAGGTAAAGACGGCTTGCCTAGCTTGCGGTCAGTAACGCCTCGGCGAGGTCTTGAACTTGCGGGCTGGCATCGTCGCGATGGGTCCGCAACACCTGCTCCAGGTCAGCAGGGGCGATTCGTGACAGTGCCCAAAGCGCCGTTTCACGTACCAGTGGTTCAGGGTCTGTGAGGTTTTCCCGAACCAGGTTTTCAAACCCCGCCAATTCCAATTCGCCCACCTTGTGCATCAAAATTGAGCGGGTCCAGTACAAGCCCTTGTCATAGTACGTTTCAAGAATATTCGAGAGCCGGGCGTCGGCTTCCATGGCGGTCTGGGGGAATCGCACCGACAAGGCTTGTAACCGCTCAGCAACCGTCAGGTCATCCAGTAGGGGGAAGACGATTTGTTTCACCTCGGCAGTGAGCAGATTATCGAGCACCTCCAGAGCGAACACGCGTAATTCCGCCACTTTTGAATCAATGTTGGCGCGGGTATCCAGCATTACGCGCGAACTAAAAATAAACGAGGTAAGCAGCAGCATATTGTCCCGATGCATGTCGAGTTCATGCCCCAACGCCGAGTGCAGCGTCTCCAGTCCTTCCACGCCCCACAAGTCTTCCATGCAGGCAAGCAAGTAAGTCACTGATTCAACTTCCTCGGTGAGGGTGTTCACAAAGCGGTAGCGGTCGTCCTCACTGGCCTGGTATTCCAAATTGGCCAGGGCTACATAAACATGATGGCGCAGCTCTGGGTCGCTAATGTCGATATGCTGTAAAAGAATCGTTAGGGTTTGTTCTGAGTCTATCTCTTGCAAAATTTCGATGGCCTTACGTTTCACCACACGCGATGCATCTTTGTTAGCCAGGGTTTGCTCGATATCAAGCAAAGCCAGTTCACCCAACTGCTGGAGTGAAGTCCCGGCGCGACCCACGTGAGCAGGATGGGCCAATTTTTCTAGCAGCGCCGGCACTAACCCAGGGTCACGAATTCGTCCGGCGGCGATTAAGGCATGATCCACAACGGCCTGATCGTTATCTGCCAGCAGATCAAGCAAGTATTTGCCAAACGCGGGGTTCTTTAAATCAGCAATGACATCCGCGGCAAACACCCGTTGCCGAGAGTCCTCTGCATGTAAAGCCGATTGCAAGGCGAGCAGACATTCGGGTAACTCCGGGGCGTGACTTAAGCTGCCCACGAGTGCACCACGCCGCACATCGACGTCTTCATGATTAAGGAATGGCTGGAGTCGCGCGATGGTGTCCTCTTGCTCCATGGCAGCGTAGGTTTTTAGCACCTCGCCAAGTACACGGGGATTGTATTCATTATCAATGCGGCTTGAGATTTGTGGAGCGAGACGCTGCAGACGTAGGCGTTGTAGGCGCCGGAGGATATCCAACCGCACCGCCTCGTTTTTGCTCGCCATGATGTACTGCATGTAATTGGTGATATCCGGATGTTCAATTTCTTCAAGAATATCCAGGCAATAAAACACCTCGGCAGGGTAGGGGCTGTCCAATCCCCGGAGAATGATCTGCAGGCTGTCGCTGTCGAGTTTATTGATATCCAGCTTGCCCAGTTTGCGGCTCTGGATGCTTTCCGTGAGGCTGTTGAGATAACTGCGGCGAATAAAGTAACCGCAGATGACCCAGACCACCATCAGCGCTGCGAGGGCCAAAAGAAAGATTTTCGGCGGCCAGGCGAAATACTCCGAGATCACAAATAGGGCAATGCCAGCAAGACCGCTCGCCAGTGGGTCAACAATACCCTCGATTAATGCCGTGCCAAGCGACCGTTGCCGATCCGGTAGCACCTGAAACAAAATGCCCACCGTGGGGCGCCAAATCGCCGACTGTAAAATGACTCGCATGGCATTGGTGGCTACCATCACGGTGAAGATCACACCAATGGCAAAGCCTGAAAATTCCAGCACGCTCACTGCCAGGGAACCAACACCGATGACCAGTGGGAAGGCGATGACACCAGCCAGGACCCCAAGGCGACGCAGGAATGGCGCAAAGATAAACACCATGGTGATCAACGTCAGGAAGCCCGAGATCGCGAAAAACTGGCCAATAAACCCCGCTAACTCTCGCTCGTCAGGAAAACGTTCTGCCGCATATTTATAAAAAGCCACGTCGAGGAAGAAATACGCAAAAATAAATGCGCCGTAACAAACGGCGATTAAGCGCACATAAGGCAAGCCCAACATACTAAACATGCGGCCCTGGCCCTCCTGTTCTTCCACCAGATCAGGCGTGGTTAGATGGCGCGAAAACAAGCTCACTGTTCGCCGCACAATTAGCACCACGCCGGCCACGGCAAACGCTGCAACCAGTAACAGGTCTTTGACATCCATGTAGTTAAGCAACAAGAAGATCGATAAACCGCCAACCATTTCTGCCAGAAACTCACCGGAGCGGGTTAACCCTGACAGGCGTTTGGTCTGGCGCACGTTCAATAGCCGGGTAAGTAGGGCGATGAACTGTAAGCTAAACAGCATATACAGCACTTCAAAAAACAGCGGTAAGGTAAAGATCAGCATTTTCGCGTCGCTCATACCCAGAGATACCCAGGTGGCCAGGAGCGCAAACAAGATGGTGCCAAGAATGGTGTAGATATAGCGGTCTGCGGCGAAGTTCCGGGTGCTTCGTTCAATGACCAGAGTGATCAGCGTGCCAACGACAGCAATAAGGATTGCCGTCAGGGCCAACTGTTCCGAGGCGAAAAATTCCAGGAACAACGTAAATGCGCAAACCCGGATCATGCCAATGGCAATGCCCGACAAGAACATATTGCTGAACAGCAGGGCCACCAGCGATGCTTCTCGTGGTCGGACGCCGAGCGCCACAAGGAGCTTGTCGCGAGTAGACATTTCGCGCTTGTCAGGGATGGAATTTGCCACGGGCCAACAGGGTTGGGGTTTGAGGTTATTATGCGGTATGCGGGAGTTTATTTGCGACCTTTGATGGTGATAATCTCAAGGCAGACTGAATTGGGAGTTTTGCATGACCGCAGTAGGCACCGAAACGAATCCGCTTCGAGTAGCAATCATTGGCTCAGGTCCAGCGGGTTTCTACACCGTCAGTAATTTTCTAAAGCACACCGATGTGCATGTTGAACTAGACATGTTTGACCGTTTACCAACACCTTTCGGGTTGGTGCGAGCTGGCGTTGCCCCCGATCACCAGAAATATAAGACCGTTACCCGCGCTTACGATAAGAGCGCCCAGCAAGACAACTATCGGTTTTATGGCAACGTTGAATATGGCACGGACCTGACGCTGGATGAGCTTAAAGCCCATTACCACCAGATTGTTTTTTGCTCCGGCGCACCTGGTGATCGTAACCTCAATGTGCCCGGCGAGGACCTTAACGGCAGCTATTCCGCCACTGACTTTGTCGCCTGGTACAACGGCCATCCGGATTATGTGGATTACAAGTTTAATCTGGAAGCTGAGGCAGTGGCGGTTGTGGGTGTGGGTAATGTCGCCATTGATGTCGCCCGTATCTTGCTCAAAACCGATAATGAACTGGCTTCAACGGATATGGCCGAACATGCCCTTGAAGCATTGCGCCATTCTAAGGTGAAAACGGTTTATGTATTGGGTCGCCGGGGTCCTGCGCAGGCGGCCTTTACACCTCCAGAGATCAAAGAAATGGGTGAACTGGAAGACGCCGATGTTACAGTTTTGGCAGAAGAGGCCAGGCTCGATTCCGCCAGTCAGGCGGCTGCTGAAGCTGACAAAAATATCGCCAAGAACGTGGCTGTGATTGAATCATTCGCGGGTCAGGCGCCGACGGGTAAGAGCAAACAACTGGTGATTCGGTTTCTTGTTTCCCCTACCGAACTCATTGGTGAAGACGGCAATGTTAGCGCCATTAAGATCGTGAAAAATGAGGCGGTCGTGCAAGACGATGGCAGTGTTAAAGCCCAGGCTACCGATCAAACCGAAACCATCCCGGTGGGCATGGTGTTTCGTTCGGTAGGCTACAGAGGCGCACCGCTGCCGGAAATTCCCTTTAACGATAGCTGGGGTACGATTGCCAACGAGGAGGGCCGGATTGTTGATAATGGCGAACCGGTCACCGGTCTTTATACCGCTGGCTGGATCAAGCGAGGTCCCACCGGTGTCATTGGCACCAACAAAACCTGCGCCCAGCAAACCGTGAACCATATGGTGGAAGATCTTAAAGCGGGTAAGATTCTCTCGCCAGAACATCCTGGCATCGATGCCGCGGAGAAACTCGTTAAAACAAAAGCGCCAAATGCTATCAGTTACGGCGAATGGCAAAAAATTGATGCTGTGGAAACCAGCCGCGGTGAAGCGGCTGGCCGGCCCCGGGTTAAGTTCACTTCAAGAGAAGCAGTTCTGGCGGAATTAGGTCGCTAGTTTAGGAAGATCATGGAGCAAGCCTCACGAGACGCTTTTAGCCCGCGGGCGAAAGCGGATATTTTCCGTCGTTTGGCTTTGCTTGAGGCGGAGTGGCAGGATCTTGGTGGTTTTGAAAGCTTTGTCTTTGCTCATCAAACCCGGCCAGAAATTCTCCGCATAACTCATGTGAGTCACCGCTCTGCCTCCGACATTGCCGCGGAGTTAGAATTTCTCAACTATCTAGGGGCTAACAGCGCCGCGGTCTGCGCCCCGCTACCATTGTTGGCAGAGTCGGGCGAACAGATTATTGAACATGATGGGTTCATTTGTTGTTTGTTTGAGCGAGCTGAGGGGAAGCAAATTACAGAGGCGGATTGGGCCCCCAGGGTGCTGCAAAGCTGGGGCGCTGCAATGGGCCGCTTCCATCGATTAAGCCGCGACTATCAGCCGGTTGGCCAAAAACGGTTTGCCTGGCAAGAAGACGCTAATCTGCACTTCCGCGCTATGATCCCCGGCGAACAAGCTCAATTGTTGGCGCTGGGCGATGATTATTTGGCTGAGCTGGAGGCGCTCAGTACCTGTTCCGATGTTTATGGCTTGATTCACTCCGATGCCCACGCCGGGAATTTTTTCCTGCACAACGGCCAATTGAAGTTTTTCGATTTCGATGACTGTTGTTATCAGTGGTATGCGTTTGATGTGGCAACGATTTTGTTTAGTGCGGTGCTGCAACCCTGGATGCCAGATGGCCAGGCCGAACGAGAAGCTATTGCTAACGCCTTCCTGCCGGAGTTTTTAACAGGTTATGGGCGCGAGTTTACTGTGAGTGAATTTCTGCTTGAGCAGTTACCTCTGTTTCTCAAGCTCCGGGAGTTTAGTTTGTATGGAGTGATTCATAGCCATATGGATGTTGACCATTTGGAGGATTGGTATCCCATCAAATTTATGCAAGGTCGGCGCGAACGGATGGAAGCAGACCTGCCGTATTTTGATCTGGACTTCACCCACCTGCGGGGCTAGCTCTGCTCGCGTTACATATGGAGCTGAAACTGCTCGGCTGCCAGTTCCACACCGTTCACGATTATGGCCACACCATGCGGCCCAGGATAGTGTTTGCGAGTGGTGATGGGAACGAATTTGTGGCGTTTACTTAAGGTAATGGTGTTGACCTTGTGATCTGTCTCGCTGATTTTGAACACCTTGCGGGAATGGGCGCCGTTGGCTTTAAGAAAGTCGATGGCATATTCCAGGCGTACCAGGCCCAGTGGTTTTTGGCTTTGCAGTTGAAATGTAAACGCCAGCGCGTCACCGAATTTTACAGCAGTGTTCTCGACACCAAAGTTGATGAGCTTTATATGGGCAGGGGGTTCTAAACCAAACAACGCCAGGGCTCGAGGATGCCCGGCCTTCAGTAAGCCGCGGCAAGCATGTTTGATCAGGCGGTCGGTTGCTTGCCCCTGACCTTGCCATTTTGCTGCGATATCCAGGGTCAGTTCGGGATGGTCTTTACTAATGTCATTAAGATTATTGGCAACGCTGCGCCGCACGTAGTCCGAGTCATCGGCTTTGAGCAATTCAAGTATCGGCAAAATTGGCGTTGGGTCGGCCTTGTATTGTGGCAGTGCCATTGCCCAGGGTAAGCGCGGCCTGGTGCCTTCGCTAGCGAGTCGCCTAAGATGATGATTGCGATGACCTGCCCAGCGCTGCATTTGGCGCAAAGACTTTGCCTCGTGGGTGATGAGGAAAGGTCGCACCGCAAACTCAGCGCTACCGGTTTGCGTTATTTTGCCCAGGGCCTGCATGGCAGTGCGAAACTCGCTAAGGCCGTGTTCAGCGATGTATTCCGGTAAAAACATATATTCAAAACCTGATCGGCCCGCCTGGAGATAACTTTCTGCCACCTGACCTAGTAAAGTCGCGTTGCTTGTAAAATCAGACGGCAAGTGTTGATGCAGGGTGGCGGAGATCCGGCTCATTCGTGCTTTAAGCTCAAGTTCTGGCCAGTCTTGTGCCAGGACGTCTTGAGTGAAGCGAGTCACATTGAAATGGCTACTGTGGCTCGCCACACGCTCACCAAGATCGCGAATAAAGTCTTGCGAATAAACATGCTTTAGAGGCTCTGCCATGATGCTTCTCTGGTTGTAGGCATTTGTTTTGATTGTAACTTGTTACTGCTGACACCCTCATGGCAGCAGTCCCGCAATGGGCGCGAGTTATTCTTGAGTTTGATAGCCACTTATATCAACCCAGTGAGGAGGACTCAGAACCGTGGGAATCTCGTAAACTGCGGTCCGGTAAATTTGAGGTAACCGTGATGGAAAAGAATTTAATTGAATTGATGACTGTATCTGAGTCGGACCGAGAAGATGTCTACATTGGCGAGCCAGAATCCTATGGTCGTCTAGTATTTACGGCGGTCATTTCGTTGGCCAGGCGCTCGATGCGGTGTTGCAAACCGTCGCAGAACCGAAAGTTGCCCAGTCATTTCATGCTTACTTCTTAAATCCCGGCGATCCCAATGCGGAAATTACCTACGAGGTGACGCGCTTAAAGGAAGGCCGCGGCGCTGATATGCGTGCGGTGTCTGCGATGCAAAATGGTCGAGCGGCTTTTTACATGATCGCTAGCTGTAAACTACCGGAAGAGGGAGATGAACATCAGCCAGCAATGCCTGACGTGCCTGATCCAAACGTCATGAGCGAGAACCTTCAGCAAACAGAGCGAGGCTTTTCACCGCCTATGATGACCAAAGACCGTGCGACCCTGATGTTGATATCGAATAGTTTTGTCCCGGCCAAATTTGAGCCCGGTCGAGAACCTGCCTTGCAGGTTTGGATGAAGTCAAATCACAAAGGCGCAGCCACCGAGCGCGAGCATCAGATTGCCCTGGCGTTTCTCTCCGACGGTACCTTAATGTTTAACTCGGTCTTGCCCTATGGCATTCCTTTTGCGACCCACAGACTTACCAGCCTCGATCACAGCGTCTGGTTTCATCGCTCTTGCGATACTGCTGAATGGATGTTGTATGACCAGAGTAGTTCGGCAGCCGCCGATGGCCGCGGTATGAATGAGGGCCGGGTTTTCGATCAGTCCGGTAAGCTCATTATGACGGCGGCCCAGGATTCAATGTTACGGCGCATGCCTGCTACCAATGGCGGTTAATCGCTAAAGCAACGGGATGGGTCAGAGCAACGGCCTGGGTCAGAGCAGCAGATTGCTTAGTCCCAGGCAGGTCTTGGCGTCACGATTGGGAAGCGGCGTTCAAACTGGTCAAACAAACCCGCTAGTTCCAACAGAATCGCAGCGTCGCCATCGATGGTGAGTTTGTCCTCTTGCATTAAGCCTGGTGCGTCACTCAGACCCATCATCAAGCGCTTAAAGTCGATGGAGGCGCAGCGTAAGGTTGCCTGGGCACTCTCGGCCTGACGATTCTCAAATGCGTGTAACACGGCATTCTCAATGAGCAAATGCCATGGATCGATATCGTTAAAAGCCAGGTTGATGGACAAGGTTTTGCCATCTGCCCGTGGACCGTTAAGTCGCACCGCCAGCGTATCAAACAAGTTTTTCATGGGGATGGAAGCGGCCATGGAAGCGGTAGCACCAAAGTTAGAACCTTTTGGTAAGCCGTGCCTTAGCTCTAAAGCTCCGCAAAGATAAAAGTTACGCCACGGCCCTGATTCCGATTGGTAACCTAACTGCTCTAAGGTATCGGCAAGTAAGGCGCGCCCGGCGAAATGGTTAGGTTCTGCCATGACCACATGGTTTAGCACTTCCGCGACCCAACGATAGTCACCTTCGGCAAAGCATGCCTGGGCCTTTTCCACCACGGCATCAGCGCCGCCCATAAACTTCAAATAACGCTCGGCGGCGGCCACGGGAGGAAGCGGGTACAAAGTTGCCGGGTTGCCGTT
>JBKAGC010000030.1:0-21820 GCA_046290215.1 Pseudomonadales bacterium
CCCTGGTGCAGGTGATTTTGATTTTGGCTCTGTTTTATCAGGCGCATCAGAAAGGTGAGCTTATTAAAGATCAGGATATTCGCCGCCAGACCCGGCGTATTCATTTGGAGTTGTGGCCGGAGATAAAAGCGCAACTTATGGCGCTAGGACTGATTCGTGCAGTGGAAGGCGGCGGTATGATTTTGGCCCGGGATTTAAATGAAGTTAGTGTCTGGGATATTTACAACAAACTGGGCTGGCGCTTGCCTGAGCACGTAAAAGGCAAAGAACAATGGGAACAAGTTCTGGCGGAACAGTTCAGTGAAATTTTCCAGGCGACGCGAACTGGCCTGGGCGGTGACCTTGAATCCCTGTTTAAATACGGCAGAGCCGATGGCAAGACGAACGTGATTAGGATGGATAAATAAATGATGGCTAACTTCAAACGCCTTGGTCTGCTGGCGGGGCTGTTACTGCTCGTGAGTTGCGGAAAACCCGACGTCTATGATGTTGAGGGTAAGGGCTTGCGCCTGGCGGAGCTGCACGACAAAGTGCTGATCGTCAATTATTGGGCCACCTGGTGTGCGCCGTGTATAAAAGAAATTCCTGAGCTCAATGAGCTAGCACAAGCCCATGCAGAAACTATCACCCTGGTGGGGGTCAATTATGATCAGCCGGAAGGGCAGGAAGCGATTAAGCAAACCGAGCGCATGAAAATTGAATTTCCTGTGCTGGCGGGCAATCCGGCAGCCATTCTCGGTGTCGAAACACCAACGGTGTTACCCACGACCTACATCTTCGCCAGGGGCGGTGAGCTACATGCGACACTCGTGGGTCCACAAACTGAAGCAACCATCCTTGCGGCCCTGCCAGGTCAGTAGTCGCAGCCGGGGTTGACCCGGCGCCAACTCAGTTAAACATGTTATTGCTGCCGTGATCTGAACATAGACGCGGCACGGTCAATCGTGAAGTAGAGATTCGTGGAAGTTATTTTACCCCTGTTGATTTTTGTCCTGGTGAGCACCATTACCCCCGGGCCTAACAACTTTTTGCTCGCCACGTCAGGTATTAAGTTTGGTTTTCAGGCAACCTGGCGCCATGTGTTTGGCATTCACTGCGGTATATATCTACTGGTGCTCTTGTGTGGCCTTGGCCTTGGACAAATTCTTGCAGGGCTACCGGAGGCCATGTGGGCATTAAAGCTGTTTGGTACTGGCTATTTGATTTATCTAGCCTGGAAGATTCTTGGCTTTGACATGTCCAAGGTAGATATCGAAAGTAATGGTAGACCTATGGGTTTTATCGAAGCGGCAATATTTCAGTTTTCCAACCCAAAAGCCTGGATGATGGTAACCACGGGGCTCAACATTGGGCTGGGTAACGAGGGTACGACGATGTTATCTGCCGGTCTTTATCTATGTATGGGATTTGCCACAGTGGGTTTGTGCTGCAACTTAACCTGGTTGTCAGCAGGGGCGTCGCTGCGGCAACTCTGGTTGCAGGAACGCTACCAGAAGCGAATCAATGGCTTTCTGGCAGTCTTAACCTTACTAGCGATCGCGACCTTCTGGTGGATGTAGCCGGCGCCGTGAGGGCACAGCGCCATTTCTAGATCGGGTATTGAGATCAGGTATTGAGTTCAGCCTGAATCTTATCTACTAGCATTGCTACGACGTCGGACTTTGGCACATCTTGATTGCCAGGATTGCGGCGCTCCGCGTATTCCACCATGCCATCTTTGAGGCCACGGTCGCCAACAACCACGCGATGGGGAATACCTATCAGTTCGACGTCTGCAAACTTGGCGCCAGGCCTAACACCCTCGCGGTCGTCCAACAAAACTTCAATGCCCTTGGCTTGCAGCTCGCTGTAGATCTCTTCTGCCGCTGCAGCAACTTCTGGTGATTTATGGCCATTAATTGGGATCACAACCACGTGGAAGGGGGCTAATACCGTTGGCCAAATCATGCCGTTTTCGTCATGGTTTTGTTCAATGGCCGCCGCCACGAGTCGTGAAACACCCATGCCGTAACAGCCCATGTACATTACTTGAGCTTTGCCATTTTCGTCTAACACCGTGGCATTCATGGCTTTAGAGTAGGTGTCACCTAACTGGAAAATGTGGCCCACTTCAATGCCTCGTTTGAAAGCAATGACTCCCTTACCATCTGGGCTAGGATCGCCCTCGCAAACATTACGCAGGTCAGCTACCTGATCGGCTGTGGCGTCTCGCTCCCAGTTAACGTTTGTGAGGTGATAGTCATCACGATTAGCGCCACAGATAAAATTCGCCAGCGCCGCAGCACTATGATCGGCAATAACTGGAATGCCAATCTTAACGGGGCCGATTGAACCAGGGCCACAGCCAAGCGCCGCTTTTATATCAGCCTCGTCGGCGAAGGTCAGGGGACTGGCAACGCCAGGTAGTTTTTCAGCTTTGACATCATTGAGTTGATGATCGCCGCGTAATACAAGTGCTACCAGCGGATGCTCATCGCCCACTACGATCAGTGTTTTAACTGTCGTGGTAGCAGGGATTTTTAGGAGGTCGCAAACCGCTTCAATGGTTTTGCAGTTTGGTGTATGTACTTCGCCAAGGGCTTCTTGCGCCTCAGTAGACTTCTCAGGGGCAACTGCCTCGGCCATCTCGATATTGGCGGCGTAGTCGCTCTCAGTGCTAAACGCGATTAAATCTTCGCCAGACTCAGCCAGGACCTGGAATTCACGCGTGACGTCGCCGCCGATAGCACCGGAATCTGCTTGCACTGGGCGAAAATCCAGCGTCATGCGTTCGAGAATTCGGCTGTAGGTCTTATGCATAACATTGTAGGTTGTCTCTAAACTCTCAGGCGTCAGATGGAATGAGTATGCATCTTTCATTAAGAATTCCCGGGCGCGCATTAAGCCAAATCGAGGCCGGGTTTCATCACGAAATTTGGTTTGGATCTGGTAATAGTTAACGGGCAGCTGTTTATGGCTTTTCAGTTCATTGCGGGCGATTTCTGTAATGACTTCTTCATGGGTAGGGCCAAAACAAAAATCCCGGTCGTGACGATCCTGGAATTTCAGCAGCAAGCCATCATCGTACTTGCCCCAGCGACCAGACTCCTGCCAGAGTTCTGCAGGTTGTACCACTGTCATCAATACTTCTTGCGCGCCAGAGTGATCCATTTCCTCGCGGATAATGTTTTCAACTTTTCGCAGCACACGCAGACCCATGGGCAGCCAGTTGTAAATGCCCGAGGCGAGCTTGCGAATAAAGCCAGCGCGGATAAGTAATTGATGGCTTGCGATCTCTGCGTCGGCAGGGGTCTCTTAAAGTGTAGCAATGGTGTATTGAGAAGCTTTCATGATGTTTTGTCGTAGTAACTTAAGGGCTGATTGTACCTTGATCCTCTATCAATACTGGATAGAGAAAATGTTTCGGGCAAAAAAAAGACCGCGTAAGCGGCCTTTTTTTTAGAGATTGTTAGGTTTAAACAAACTCTTTTAGACCTTTCAATGGCAGCACTTTAACTTTAGTGCTTGCTGGCTTGGCAGCGATGTCCATAGTTTCACCAGGACGGAAAGGATTAGGCACGTTTTTACGTGCTTTGCGCGCAGGCTTCTTCACAGTTTTGATTTTCAACAAACCAGGCAAAGTAAATTCACCAGCGCTGCCTTTCTTCACGTGACGCTCGATCAGATCGCTCAACTCGTCGAGGACACTTGAAACTTGCTTCTTGCTGAGTTCGGTGTTTTCAGCGATTTCGGCAAGAATTGCGCTCTTGGTGTATTTTTCTTTAATCGCCGGTAGTCTCTTTTTAGGAGCAGCTTTTTTTGCAGCGGGTTTCTTAGCAGTCGCCTTTTTTGCGGCCATTCGTGTGTCCTTTATGTAGCAATCAATTGAAATGGGGATTTATTTTTTTACTTCAGAGGTTAGTGAGTTTGCCTCGATAAAAATAGGCATTTTCGCCCACCTCCACAGTGGTGCCATTTATACGTGAATCACTTTTTTGTCGCAAGGGAATCAGCCTAAAAAACAGAGTTTTCCGCTGAAATTACACCGATTAACGTGGGTAAATTGATTTGATCGCCCGGTCAAAATGGTGCACCCAGAATTCCGAAAACTGTGTGCCCGTATGCCGATGTATTTCCATGACACCGTGCATGACATTTTTTAACCCCTGGGCAGTAAAGGCATCTACGATGGCGAGGATTTTAGCGCCGTGACATACCTCTTCTTCGCTCCTGCCTTGTGGGTATCCTTTGCCGTCGGCCCGTTCGTGATGGGACTGGATCATTTGTTTAGCAGCCTGCCAACCACCCATGCGGTGAATCAAATCCGCCGCGGTTTTGATATGGGTTTGCATGGTCTTGCGTTCTTTCGCACTCAAACGGCTGGCCTTGTTGAGGACCTTAAGAGGTTGGAAACCCATAGCGATATCGTGAGCAAGCACCGCCGCGGTAAGTTGCTGTGGGTCGGCCAATTGGTCGGCGGATTGGTTCATCGCCAACGCCAAATTAAGTGACTGCCTGGTGCGGTCACGCCACTTGTCGGTTCTTTGTTCTACCGCCTTGGCAATATCAAACAAGAACGCCAGATCCTCGTGCGGCGTTATTTGATATTGCGTTAGCAGGTGCGTTAATTCCTTATCACTCATCGGGCATTCCCTTACCAGACCCTATAAGTGTAAGCGCTAACTGGCTAACTCGCCATTTGCCCCGATTAGGGTATAATGCGCCGCCGCGAAAAAAGCACTGTAAGTCAGTTGCAAAAGCGCGATATTAGGCTGATTTTCTAGGAGAAATAGTCAACGATGCCAATATATGAGTATCAATGTGAAGCTTGTGGTCACCGGTTAGAGAAATTGCAAAAAATCGCTGATGATCCGCTCAAGGATTGCCCTGCGTGTGGCAAAGCGGAGCTGAAGAAGTTGGTTTCTGCCGCGGCGTTTCGCCTTAAGGGCGGGGGTTGGTACGAGACTGACTTTAAGACTGGCTCGAAAAAGAATGTGCTGCATGGCGTTGATAGCAGCAGTTCCGGTGGCTCCGATAGTGGTGACTCCGGGGGTAAGAGTAGCAGCGACAAAGCGGATAGTAAGAGCAGCTCAAGCAGCACGACTAAATCTAGCGACTAGAATAGGTTGGAGCAGCCCTGAGCGATTAACAGCCCTGAGCGATATATACAGCCCTGAGCGGACTCCAAAAAAAGTGCGGCGTCAGGACAAAAGCAACCGAAAGCGATAAACAAACCACCCTTAGCGGTAACAAAAAGGAACAAGACGATGCGCAGCCACTATTGTGGTCAACTCAGAAAGTCTGACATCGGCAGTGATGTGCAGCTCAACGGTTGGGTCCACCGACGCCGTGATCACGGCGGTGTGATTTTTCTCGACGTACGTGATCATCAAGGCATCATTCAGGTGGTCTTTGACCCTGATACTGAAGCAGCCTTTGCCCTGGCTGACCAGGTGCGTAATGAATACGTGCTAGCCATCAAAGGTCGCGTTCGAGCGCGAGACGATGCCGCGGTTAATCCGAAAATGCCCACGGGCGAAGTGGAGGTGCTAGGTCTTGAAGTGGAGATTCTGAACGCCTCTGAAACCCCGCCTTTCCAGTTGGATGAATACTCCGATGCTGGTGAAGATGTACGCCTGCGTTATCGCTATTTGGACTTACGTCGGCCTGAAATGCAAACCAAACTACGTATGCGCTCTAAGGTCACGCATTTTATCCGCCGTTATCTGGAAGAGCGTGAGTTTGTGGATCTTGAAACACCCATCTTGACCAAGGCGACACCTGAGGGTGCTCGTGATTACCTGGTGCCAAGCCGAACTCATCCCGGTGAGTTTTTCGCTTTGCCCCAGTCGCCGCAGCTTTTTAAACAGCTTTTAATGATGAGCGGCTTTGATCGTTACTACCAAATTGCGCGCTGTTTTCGCGATGAAGACCTGCGTGCCGACCGCCAGCCAGAATTTACCCAGATCGATATTGAAACCACTTTCCTGAGTGAACAGGAAATCATGGATCTGGCGGAAGATATGATTAAGCGCCTGTTCAAAGAAACCCGCGACGTGGATCTCGGCGACTTCCCGGTGATGCCCTATGCCGAGGCCATGGAGCATTATGGTAGCGACCGTCCTGACTTGCGATTTGGCTTGCCCCTGGTTGAGGTGAGCGACCTGATGCGTGAGGTAGAGTTTAAGGTCTTTAGCGCGCCTGCCAATGATGAAGGCTCACGGGTGGTGGCGCTGCGTTTACCTGGCGGTGACCGTCTGACCAGAAAGATGATTGATGATTACACTAAGTTTGTGGGCATCTACGGCGCCAGGGGATTGGCTTATATTCGCGTTAACGACAAGGCCGCTGGCATAGAAGGTTTGCAGTCGCCGATTCTTAAATTCTTACCTGACGATGTGGTGCAGAGCATCCTTGATCGCCTGGATGCAGAAGATAAGGACATTATTTTCTTCGGGGCTGATAAAGCCGGTGTGGTGAATGATGCGATGGGAGCCTTGCGCTGCAAGCTGGCAGAGGATCTTGATCTTTACGAAAGGCAGTGGGCACCGCTTTGGGTGACCGACTTCCCAATGTTTGAAGGTAATGACAAAGATGGCTGGACTGCCACACACCATCCATTTACCCAGCCCATTGGCGATCTCGATGAGATGGTGGCGAATCCAGCAAAAACCCTGTCTCGCGCTTATGACATGGTGTTAAACGGCCATGAGCTTGGCGGTGGTTCTATCCGTGTCAATCAAATCGCCATGCAGGAAAAGATTTTTGCAGTGTTGCAGCTTTCCGAAAATGAGGCCCAGGCTAAATTTGGCTTCCTGTTGGATGCCTTAAAGTACGGCGCGCCACCCCATGGTGGCCTGGCGTTTGGCATGGATCGAATCGTCATGTTGTTAACGGACTCCACGGCAATTCGAGACGTGATTGCGTTTCCGAAAACGCAAACTGCTGCGTGTCTACTCACTTCCGCACCCAGCGAGATTGACGCACCACAATTGCGTGAACTCAGTATTTCTGTGAACAAACCCGCGAAAAACCAGGAGAACTAGAGCAATGGCTGGCCACAGCAAATGGAGCAACATCAAGCACCGCAAAGCGGGGCAGGATGCCAAGCGCGCAAAAGTATTTACTAAAATTATCCGTGAACTGACCGTGGCGGCCCGTGATGGCGGCGGTAATGTGGAAGATAATCCGGCGCTGCGCACTGTGGTTGAGAAGGCGAAAGCCGCGCAAATGCCAAAAGACACCATGGAGCGTGCCATCAGTCGCGGCGCTGGTGGTGAAGATGGCAGTGATCTTACAGAGCTGACCTATGAGGGTTATGGCCCTGGCGGTGTTGCCCTGCTTGTGGAAACCATGACAGACAACAAAAACCGCACCGTGGCTGAAGTGCGTCATGCCTTTAGTCGAGCTGGCGGTAATCTGGGCACTGACGGTTCTGTGGCGTATTTGTTTTCAAAAAAAGGTCAGATAAATTTTGCGCCCGGTGCCGATGAAGACACCATTATGGAAGTTTCCATTGAAGCTGGTGCTGAAGATGTAGACAGCAGTGAAGATGGTGCTGTGGAAGTCATTACCGCGCCAGAAGACTTCCTAACGGTGAAAGATGCGCTGGTAGCAGCGGATCTTGCCCCAGAAAATTCAGAAGTTGCAATGATACCTTCTACCTACTCGCCCCTGGATGCAGAAACTGGCGAGAAGGTGATGCGCCTTATCGATACGCTGGAAGATCTGGATGACGTCACCAACGTCTATACCAACGCAGATTTCCCAGACGATATGTTCAACGACTAATTTGCCTCATTCATAACCTGACCCCCATCGGCAAAGAGTGTTAAGCTAGACGCTGAATTCAAACAAGGTCAGCCATGGCAATTATCTTAGGGATTGACCCTGGCTCCAGAGTCACGGGGTTTGGTGTGATTGAAGCCGTCGGCCACAAGCAGCGCTATGTCGCCAGTGGCTGTATCCGTACGGACAATGATGCAGCCTTACCTCATAAACTCGAAGAGATCTTTACCGGTGTCACTGAACTCATCACAGAGTTCGCGCCCCGGGAAGTTGCCATTGAAAAGATCTTTATGTCCCGCAGCGCTGAATCCGCGCTAAAACTGGGTCACGCGCGGGGGGTTGCCATGGTGGCCTGCGTCACCCAGCAGTTGCCGGTATATGAGTATGAGGCGCGCAAAGTGAAGCAGGCCGTGGTGGGCACTGGTTCGGCGGCAAAATCCCAGGTTCAACATATGGTGCAATCACTGTTGCAGTTACCCGGCAAACCCCAATCCGATGCCGCGGATGCCCTGGCCATTGCCATTTGTCATGTGAACACCCAACACAATATGGCCAAGATGTCCGGGGCAAATCAATTTAGACGGGGTCGTTTAGTGAAGGTGGATCGATGATTGGCCGATTACGTGGCGAGTTGATTGAGAAAACCCCCGGCGAGGTGTTGTTGGATGTGGGCGGTGTTGGTTACGAAATCGACATTCCCCTGAACACTTATTACGCCCTGCCGGAAATAGGCGCTACCGTCGTGATCTACACCCATCTAGTGGTACGTGAAGACGCCCAGCTGTTGTTTGGTTTTAGCAGTGTGGATGAGCGCAGTTTATTTCGCACCTTGATCAAGGTGAACGGAGTGGGGCCGAAGCTTGCCATCACCATTCTCTCTGGTATGGAAGCGGCGGAGTTCGCCAGGGCAGTTGAACAAAAAGATGTGAAGCAACTGGTGGCCTTGCCCGGTGTTGGTAAGAAAACTGCCGAGCGCTTGATCGTGGAAATGCAGGATCGCCTAAAAGATATGTTGAACATTGCTGCCAGTGATGCGCCGGCACCGATTCAACAGACAGACAGTCTGGCAGATGCGGAAACAGCGCTCATTAATCTTGGTTATAAACCCCAGGAAGCCAGCCGCGCCCTGGCCGGTGTCGCTGATCCCAATGATTCTATCGAGAATCTGATTAAGCAGGCCTTGAAGAATTTACTCTAGTGATTCATTGCGCTGGCTTCTGTGGCAAACTCAAACCTGACTTTCTTCAAAAACTTTCTTCAAAACTTTTTTTAACTAAATGCGCGACGACAATTGAATGATTGAAACAGACCGATTGGTCACGCCAGAAGCGGATAGCACTGAAGGTAACCAGGATTGGGCCATTCGACCCACCAGCTTTGCCGAGTATCAGGGGCAGGATGCGGTTCGTGACCAGATGGAAATCTTTATCGAGGCTGCAAAAGGTCGCGGCGAGTCCCTCGACCACACTTTGATTTTTGGCCCGCCGGGCCTGGGTAAGACCACCCTGGCCAACATTATCGCCAATGAGATGGGCGTTAGCGTTAAGAGCACATCTGGCCCCGTGATTGAGAAGAAGGGCGACCTGGTAGCCGCACTCACCAATCTTGAGGCAGGTGATGTCTTGTTTATTGATGAGATTCACAGACTAACGCCGGCGATTGAAGAAGTGTTGTATCCCGCCATGGAGGATTACCAGATCGACATTACCATTGGTGAAGGTCCTGCAGCGCGAACGATCAAACTAGACTTGCCGCCTTTCACTCTGGTGGGTGCCACTACTCGCACAGGCTTGTTGACGTCGCCGCTCCGGGATCGCTTTGGCATTGTGCAACGGCTGGAGTTTTATGCAGAAAGTGATTTAACGCGAATTATTTTGCGATCCGCTGGTCTACTAGACGTAGTGGCAGATGAAGCTGGCGCCAGAGAGATCGCCCGCCGGGCTCGCGGTACGCCGCGAATCGCGAATCGCTTGCTGCGCCGGGTACGAGATTTTGCCCAGGTGAAAGCGGCTGGTGAGATCGATGCTGAGGTGGCAGATTCTGCATTGAACATGCTCAAGGTGGATGCCAACGGTTTTGATCATATGGACCGCCGCTTGCTTATGGCGCTTATTGAAAAGTTTGATGGTGGTCCCGTGGGTATTGAAAGCATTGCCGCCGCCATTGGTGAGGAGCGTGACACCATTGAGGATGTTTATGAGCCTTACCTGATACAACAGGGGTTTATGATGCGAACGCCAAGGGGCCGGGTTGCCACCAATCGAGCCTATAGTCACTTTGGACTGGCCCAGGGCAAAGAAGATTTGTTTAGTGACCAAGGATCTGACGAGTAACGTCGTCTAAACCAAAGATGCTGCTTTTGGGCAGACAAAACTAAGATACACCAATATGACCGAACAACTTTCTATTCTTGAACTCATTCTCAACGCCAGTTTGTTGGTGCAAGGCGTAATGGGGCTGTTGATGCTGGCCTCATTGACCTCCTGGTTCATGATCTTCCAGCGCGGTTTTGCCTTGTCTTCAATTCGCCGCGATTCGGCCACCTTTGAAAACGAATTCTGGAGCGGCAAGGATCTGCGCAAGATCTATATGGAGCTGGATGTGGAAGAGCACAATCCAGAAGGCATGGAGCAGATTTTTGTTGCGGGCTTTAAGGAATTTAGCCGACTGCGGAAACAAGATAATCCGGACCCTGACCGGGTGATGCAAAACGTCCAACGAGCCATGCGGGTCGCGATGGCCCGTGAAGAAGAGCGGCTTGAAACCCATCTGGCTTTTCTTGCCACGGTTGGTTCAACCAGCCCTTACATCGGTTTGTTCGGTACCGTGTGGGGCATTATGAATTCCTTCCGGAGTCTCGCCACAGTTGAACAGGCGTCTCTCTCCATTGTCGCGCCGGGTATTTCCGAGGCGCTGATTGCTACCGCCATGGGACTGTTTGCGGCGATCCCTGCGGTGATTGCGTACAACCGTTATTCCGCTCAGGTTGAAGTGATCGTGAATCGCTTTGAGGCCTTTACGGAAGAATTTACCGGTATCCTGCAGCGCGCGGTGCATGCCAATGGCTAAGGCAAAACGCCGCAAGCCTATGGCGGAGATCAATGTTGTACCTTACATCGATGTGATGTTGGTACTGCTGGTGATCTTTATGGTGGCTGCACCTCTTTTGGTGCAGGGCATCCAAATCGAAGTGCCTAAGGCCAATGCTGGGCCGCTCGAATTAGATGAAGATGAGCCTGCCCTGGTGGTAAGTATTGACGCTGACGGCCAATATTTTATCAATGTCGGCGCTGAAGCAGAGCCGGTGGCACTAGATCTGATTGCTGAGCGAACCGGGAAGATTCTACAAGCGAACCCAGACATTAAAGTGTTGGTGGAAGGCGATGAAACCATTGCCTATGGGAACGTCGTTAGGCTAATGAGTATCTTGCAAAACGCGGGCGCTGAGAATATCGGCCTCATCACCGAGCCACCACAGGGTTAACGAGAGTAGCGGATGAACTTTTCACCTGCGAACGTGCTTGCCGGATCCTTTGCTGTATTGCTCCATGCTGGGGTCGCGGGCATGTTCTTGCTTGAATGGGAATCGGAACAACCCGCCATCGATAACCTCGATAAAAAATATTACATCCCCGCGCAGATTTACGCCGAGAACCCCCATACCGCAAAGCAGGAGCGAGCTGCCGCTGAGCAAGCGCGGCGTCAACAAGCTGCCCGTGATCAACGCAAAGCCAGAGAAGCGGCTGCGCGGCAAAAAGCCATTGATGCTGAAAAGGCGAAACAACAAGCCCTGGATGAAGCACGGGCGAAACGGCTTGCGGCAGAAAAGGAATTAGATCGGCTCGAGCAATTGCGTGCTGAGCAAGCAGCTAAAGCGGCAGCAGAAGCTGAGCGTGCGGAACAGGAGAAGGCCGCCGAGCAAGTAGCGCGGGCCGATAGTGAATTACAAAAACTCATCAATGCCGAGATGGATGCCATTCGCGCTGTCACTGATGATGAAAAGGCCATGGCTTATGTGGGGCAGATTCAGGCGGACATTATTCAAAACTGGTCCAGGCCACCGAGCGCCCGCAACGGCATGCAAACCTTGTTAAAGGTGTTCCTCGTGCCCACTGGCGAGGTGGTGGATGTTTCGGTGCTGGAGTCCAGTGGCAATGATGCATTTGATCGTTCGGCCATTCAGGCGGTGCGTAAAGTCCGCCGCTTCGATGTGCCACGGGAGTCACGTTTATTTGAAGACAAGTTCCGGGAGTTTGAAGTGTTGTTCCGCCCCGAGGATTTGCGGATTTAAAAGAATTGAGGTTGTTCATGGGTCAGTTATTGGTTTTACGAAGGTTTATCTTGTTGGCTGCGCTAGGTGTTGCCGCGCTCTGTCAAACCGCCATGGCGGAGCTGCGAATTGAGGTGACCCAGGGTGTGGATAACGCGGTGCGAATTGCAGTTGTGCCTTTTACCTATCCAAGGCGTGCCAGGTTACCCGAGACGGTCCATGAAGTGGTAGACGCTGACCTGACCCTAAGCGGTCGTTTTGCCACCTTGCCAGTGAATCAAATGCTGAGCTTACCCACTGACAGCAGCAAGGTTTTGCCCCGGGATTGGCGCCTGCTGGATGTGGAATATCTTGTCATGGGCGAACTGATCGAAGAAGGGTTCGGTTATCGTTTGCGCTTTGAGTTGTACAACGTGTTTAAGCAATCGGTGGTGCTGCGCCAGGAGATCGAGGGCAGTGAGGATGAGTTAAGAGATATGGCGCACTATGTCTCAGACGAGGTGTTTGAATCCCTCACGGGCATACCGGGCGCGTTCTCCACCAGAATCATGTATGTCACGGCAGATGGGCCAGAGCTCGGCAAAACCTTCAAGCTGAATATCGCTGATGCCGACGGTTACCGCGTTCAAACTATCTTGACCTCACAGGAACCGATTCTCTCGGCAAGCTGGGCGCCGGATGGTAAACGCATTGCTTACGTGTCGTTTGAGAATGGCGGTCGTCCAGCCATTTACATTCACGACCTGAGCACGGGATTAAAGCAGCAAGTCACGAACTTCCCAGGTTTGAATGGCGCACCAGCATTTTCCCCGGATGGTAAGAAGCTGGCGATGGTGTTGTCGAAAGACGGCAATCCGGACATCTATGTGCTGGATCTGGAAAGCCGGCAACTACGCCGAATCACCCGTCACTATGGCATTGATACGGAGCCATCCTGGCGAAGCGATGGTGAAGCGATTGTGTTTACCAGTAATCGTGGTGGTAAACCGCAGATTTACCAGATGAACCTTGGGGATCTTTCCATTGAGCGGTTGACGTTTGAAGGCGATTACAATGCTAATGCTAGTTTGCTGCCTGATGACAGCGGCCTGGTAATGGTCCACCGCCGGAATGGGATCTTCCATATCGCCTTGCTCAATCTAAACCGAGGTCGATTGTCGGTGTTAACCGAGACCGCTCTGGATGAATCGCCCAGCATTGCCCCCAATGGCAGTATGCTGATTTACGCAACGCAAACCGGCGACGATGGCATTTTGGCTGCCGTTTCCATCGATGGCGGAGTGAAGTTCAATTTGCCGTCAAATGAGGGAGATGTGAGGGAGCCGGCCTGGTCACCACAAAAAACTAAGATTTTTACACCGATTTCACGCTAAACCGCGAGTTTTGTGACCTACGCGGGTGAACTAGGCAAATATTATGTGGTTTAATCCGTAGCTAAACTACGGTCTCGCATGACAATAGGAGTGGATCATGGGAATAACAAATAATCGTGGCCTTCTGGCCCTTATCGCAGCCGGTTTTATTCTGGTTGGGTGTGCCAGCACCACCCCAGAAGAAGACACCAGCATAGACAACACGGTTGATAACACAGCCAACCAGACAGTGGATACCACACCTAAGCCACCTGCGGAACCTGATCCTGTGATCACGTCTGCTGGTAAAGTGAATATTTCCAAAGGCCCAGGCATGGGTACAGAGACGCTGGACGGCGTTTTCTACTTTGACTTTGATCAGGCCATCGTGAAACGTTCTGGCCATGCTGAACTCGACAAGCACGCTAAGGTCCTGAAAGAGAATCGCGGTTTCCGTGTTCGGCTTGAAGGTCATGCAGATGCCCGCGGTACTCGTGAATACAACCTCGCTCTCGGTGAACGTCGTGCCAACGCCATTCGTGCATATCTAACTGCTGAAGGTGCCTCGCGCACGCAAATCGAAGTGATCAGCTACGGTGAAGAGAAGCCTGCAGTCTCTGGTACTGGTGAGAGTGTTTGGGCCCAAAATCGACGTGTAGCGATTAAATACAGCAACTAATGCAACAACACCTGAACGTCCGAAATGGTGTGATTGGTCTCATCTTTATGACCGTCACACCATTTTTGTTTGCAGCCCAAAACCCCGTGGTGGTTGAATCCCGGGAAGGTACCAATTTGCGTCCGGCGCAGGCTACCTTGCCTTATCAGGCGCCCATCGAAGATGAGTTTGCGGATCGTACTAGTGGCGAGACGCAATATCAGGTGCAGCTATTACAACAAGAAGTTCAAGAATTACGTGGGCTGGTTGAAGAGCTGCAATTTCAGTTGCAACAAATGCGTACCACGCAAAATGATCGATATTTAGAGTTGGATTCGAGAGTTCAGAATCTAACTGCACAGCCTGGTTCCACCGCTGGCATGCTGCCTAATACAGGAGGGACGGTTAGCCAGACGCCTCAGGAATTGACCGCTGGCACTAACGATAACGAGGCGGTGGTTAAAGACGAGAAGACGCTTTATAACGGCGCGGTAGAACTGATTCGCGCTCGCCAATATGATCTGGCTATTTCTCAGTTGGAAGCTGTGATTGCCCAATATCCTCAAGGCCAATTTACCGCCAACGCCTACTATTGGCTTGGTGAGGTGCATGCAGCAAAGCCGGAGCCCGATTATGACGCTGCCAGACAGGCGCTGGCCCAGGTGATTACCTTTTTCCCAGACAGCCGCAAGGTGCCTGATGCTGCCTTTAAGCTGGGTAAGGTTTACCATCTAACGGGCGATTGTGACCGCGCGAAACAGTTGCTGGAGCAAGTAATCGCAGATCATGACGGTAAAACAGTGGCGCGGCTTGCCGCTGATTATCTCAGAGATCGTATGGGTAGCTGCGAAACCCCATAGGTGTTTCGCTGTTGTCCGCAGTATCTTTTTTAGCGCCCGGTGGCGTTTATCTAACAAAGCATGACAAGCTTACGAATAACCGAAATATTCCATTCCTTGCAGGGTGAGGCTGAAACAGCTGGTCGTCCGACGGTGTTCGTTCGACTCACCGGGTGCCCATTGCGCTGCCAGTATTGTGACAGCGAGTATGCGTTTCATGGTGGCACCATGACGCCGTTGCCGGACATTATGGAGCAAGTTGCTAGCTACTCGCCGCGCTATATCACGGTCACCGGCGGCGAACCCTTGGCCCAGCCTAACTGTATAGAACTGCTAACGGCGCTGTGCGATGCCGGTTATGCCGTCTCGCTGGAAACCAGTGGTGCTATGGATATCGCCAAAGTAGATTCGCGCGTGTCAGTGGTGCTGGATCTCAAAACCCCAGGTAGCGGTGAGAGTCGCCGAAACCTTTATAGCAACATCCCGTTGTTAAAGCCTAATGACCAGGTAAAGTTCGTGATTTGTGATAAACAAGACTTTGACTGGTCCTGTTTTAAAATTGATGAGTACGACCTGACTAACAAGGTTTCAGAGGTGTTGTTTAGTGCAAGCTTTGCAGAGCTGGAGCCCAGGGAGTTAGCTGACTGGATCGTTGCGAAAAATCTAGATGTGAGAATGCAACTACAACTGCATAAGTACCTCTGGGGAGATAAACCAGGTGTCTAAAGATAATCAGCGCAATGCCGTGGTGCTACTTTCTGGCGGCCTGGACTCGGCTACAGTGCTTGCCCTGGCCAGCGATCAAGGCTATAGCTGTCATTGTTTAAGTTTTGATTATGGGCAGCGGCATATTACGGAAATTGAGTTTGCCAGGGCCTTAGCTGAAAGCTATGCCGCGACGCACCGCACTGTTCGAATCGATATTGGTCAGTTCGGTGGTTCTGCTCTCACCGACGATAGTATTGATGTGCCAACTAGCGGCGAGACCGAGGGTATCCCTGTAACCTACGTACCTGCGCGCAACACGGTATTTTTGTCCTATGCCCTGGGCTACGCCGAGGTGTTAGAAGCCCATGATATTTTTATCGGGGTCAATGCAGTGGATTATTCGGGTTATCCAGATTGTCGGCCAGAGTTCATTGCGGCGTTTGAAACAATGGCTAACCTCGCCACTCGCATCGGGGTCGAAGGGCAACTGGTGAAAATTCATACGCCACTCATTGATCTCACCAAGGCGGAGATTATCAAACAAGGTAGTGAGCTTGATCTCGACTATAGTAAAACTGTTTCTTGCTATCAGTTAGATAGTAACGGCGCCGCCTGCGGCCAATGTGATAGTTGTCGCATTCGTCAGGCAGGGTTTGCAGCAGCCGGCGTGCCTGATCCGACAATTTACGCCTAAAAATTGCTGTAACCTTTTGGTTACACGGCGTATACATTCCCCGGTTTATTCCCTAGTATTGTAAGCCCACGTTGACAGAGGCTGATATACGCTATGGCGGAAACTCGCATCCTGGTCATTGACGACGAGCGGTCGATCTGTGAGTTCTGTGCTATTGCCCTGCAGCGTATCCCGAATGTGGTGGTGACCGCCGAACACCGAGCGAAGCCTGCCCTGCGCCACTGTGAATCCGGCAAGTTTGACCTGGTGATCACAGACTTGAATATGCCGGATACTGACGGTGTAGAAGTGCTCAAGCGGGTTAAAGCCACTCATCCTGATATCCCTGTGATCGTCATGACGGGGTATCCTAGCGTAGATAACTCCGTTGAGTGCTTACGCCTGGGTGCTTCTGACTATGTACTGAAGCCGCTGCTGATTGACGATTTACTTACCACGGTGAACCGCATTCTTGATGACCAGCGGTTGATTGAAGAAAACCGCTTGCTGCGTCGTCAGTTGAAACGCAAATCCTCCACCATGGATATTTATGGTGATAGTGAAGGTATCAAGAGTGTTCGCGCCAGTATTGAAGACCTGGCGGATACCAACGTCGACGTTTTGATCTGGGGGGAAACCGGCACCGGTAAAGAACTGGTGGCGCGCAATATTCACAATCAAAGTGCCCGGGCGGAAAAACCTTTTGTGCCGGTGGATTGCAGTGCCATACCGGCAGATCTATTTGAAAGTGAGTTTTTTGGCCATGAGCGAGGAGCCTTTACCGGCGCCACCGAGCGCTCACTTGGGTTGATGGAATACGCCGATGGCGGAACATTGTTTTTAGATGAAATTGGTGAATTGTCGCTGCCGCAACAGGCCAAACTGTTGCGAGCACTTCAAGAGCGAAAGTTTCGCCGGGTGGGCAGCAGAGAAGAGGTGGAAGTGGATATCCGCTTGCTGGCTGCGACAAATCGCGACTTACGGGATGAGGTGAGCGCCAAGCGCTTTCGTGAAGATCTATATTTTCGTATTCATGTGGGTGAGATTCGTTTACCGCCATTGCGGCAGCGGCGCGGCGACGTGCACATGCTGTTAA
This sequence comes from Pseudomonadales bacterium, assembly GCA_046290215.1. Lineage (GTDB taxonomy): Bacteria > Pseudomonadota > Gammaproteobacteria > Pseudomonadales > Azotimanducaceae > JAHRVQ01. The sequence continues at coordinate 17,364 of JBKAGC010000030.1, forward strand.
CACATTTTCTCGACGTTTATGGTCGCGAGATGAATCGACCCGGACGGATACCTAACGACGAGGCGCTGGGTTTATTGTGTTCTTATACCTGGCCTGGCAACGTCCGTGAGTTGATCAACACGGTGCGCCGCATGCTTGCCCAGAGTAAGCGGAAAACCCTTACCGTGGATGATGTACCCGTGGAAATTCGTGAGCAAACCATGAGCGTTTCTGATCAGGGCCGTCAGAGTGGTTTTCTCGGTGAAAAAGCTCGCATGCTTGAGCAATTTGAGTATGACTATATGGTTCAGCTGCTGAAAACCTGCAACGGTGATGTTTCTGCCGTGGCCAGGATGGCCGATATCTCCAGGCAATCGGTGTACCGGATGTTGGCTCGACTAGAGTTGAACGCCGACGAATTTCGCCAGTAGCCACCAGCTCCCTCGCGTTGGCGCTGTCCCGCAGCGTTCTGTCCTTCCTCGGCAAGGCTTGCTGAGGACCTAATTGTTACTTTTAAGTGTCACTTTGGAGTGACACGGGTTTTGTTGTTTTGTAAACCCCAGTTGACATTAAAGCGTGATGTCTCTCACAACCGCTATAGCCTAACCGCATAAAAAACAGCATTTTAGAGCGAATTTCTAAACCGCCAGATAATTGGCGCAGATTATGCAAAACCAAACAACAAAAGGAGCAACTAGTAAAAAGTCTGGCGTTTGAATAAGCACTCAGTGATGAGCGGACGACCGGACTTACTAATAAAAAATAGGCCCGTAGTGGCCAAGGGCAAAGGAAACATCATGTTGTTAACTGCATACGAAGAAAAGGCCTTGGATGGCTTTGATTCTGTGGATCGGTGGTACTCTGTTAGTGAAATTGGCACTTGTCGTCTGGCGACCTTAAATAAGCTTGTGGAAAAAGGTTATCTGGAGCGGATTCGTCGCCCAGGGCCTTACGTACCGAATGAGAGCATCTTGTTTAAAATTCGTGGTGATCTGGCGGCCCAGGCTGCCTCATAATACCGGGCCACACACCTAGTCAGAAGAAGGTCGCTTTGCCTCCTAGACGAGGCCGCGATTTCTCATCAATGGTTCTACCGCCGGTTCGGCGCCCTTGAACTGTTTGTACAGCACCATCGGATCATCAGTACCACCACGCTCAAGGATATTCTCGCGGAATGCTTGAGCTGTTGCTTGATCAAACAAGCCCTTCGCTTTGAACTCCTCGAAAGCATCCGCGTCCAGGACCTCTGCCCAGATATAGGCATAGTAACCCGCCGAATAACCCCCAGAAAAAATATGTTGGAAGTAACTAGAGCGATAGCGCGGCGCGATCTCCTTGATCAAGCCAATGTTATTCATGGCTTTTTCTTCCAGTGCTTCAGCGTCTAGTTTGGTGGTAACTGGCTCGTGCCAGCTCAGATCAAGATAGGATGCTGCGAGGTATTCCGTGGTGGCAAAACCGCTGTTAAACGCCTGGCTGGCGCGAATTTTCTCGATGCTGCTGTCTGGGATGACTGCACCGGTTGCAAAGTGTTTGGCATAGCTGCGCAACACTTCAGGCTCAATCGCCCAGTGCTCCATAATCTGCGAAGGCAATTCAACAAAGTCGCGCTTCACTGCGGTGCCGGCAAGGCTTTGATATTCCACATTGCTCAGCAAGCCATGCAGGCCGTGGCCAAACTCATGGAACAAGGTGCGGACTTCCTCAAGGGTTAGTAAACAAGGTGAGCCTTGCGGGAAGTTGCAGGTATTGAGAATGATTGGCTCGGCTTTGCCACCAAATCGTTTTTGGCTGCGAAAGGCATTCATCCAGGCACCGGACTTCTTTGAAGGTCGCAGATGGTAATCAGTGATAAACAAGCCAATTAAGGTGCCGTCAGCTTCGCGAACTTCAAAAGCCTGAGTATCTGGATGGTACAGTTCCACATCAACCTCCTCGAAGGTGATGCCGTATAGCTGGGTGGCAACGTTAAATGCGCCATCTCTTACCCGGTTTAGCTCAAAGTATTGCTTGAGTTCCTCGTTATCCAGATCGAACTGTTGCTTACGAACTTTCTCTGCATAGTGCCACCAATCCCAGGGTGCAAGCTGAAAGTTTCCGCCTTCTGCCTGTACTGCCGCCTGTAGGGTGTCTACCTCCTGTTTGGCGCGTTCCTTTGCCGGCTGCCAGATATTGTCTAACAGATTTGTGACGTTGGCAGGCGTTCCCGCCATACGATCATCCAAAACGAATTCATTGTGGCTGCCGTAACCCATTAGCCTGGCTCGCTCGCCCCGAAGCGTGGCGATTTCCTCAGCCACCGCATGATTGTTATAAGCGTTGTCGTTGTTGCCGCAATGAGTATAAGCGCGCCACATCTTCTCACGCAGGTCGCGGTTCTCGGCGTATTGCATAAATGGGGTAAACGAGGAACGAGAAATCGTAAACACGTATTTGCCATTGAGGTTTCTCGCCGCAGCCTCGGCCGCGCCAGTTCTTTTCACCGACTCTGGCAATCCAGCGGTCTCAGCTTCATCTAATACCAATTTAAAGTCGTTGCTGTCTGCCAGAACATTTTGAGCAAATTGGGTTTGCAGGCTAGAGATTCTCGTATCGATTTCAACCACTCTGGCCGCCTGCTCCGGTGCGAGGCCAGCACCCTGGCGCACCATGCGTTTTCGAGTTTCGCTCAGCAACTGCTGTTGTTCTGGGGTAAGTTGTGACTGATCAGCCTGATAAACGGCCTCGACCCGACGAAACAGGTCGCCGCGGCCAAACAATTTGCTGGTGTGTTCGGAATGCATTGGCACCAGTTCGCTTTGCGCCGCCCGCAGTTCCTCCGTCGACAGCGATGAGAGCATGGCGTAAAACAAAGGCGAAACCTTGCTGAGGAGGCTGCCTGAGGCTTCCAGGGCCTCGATAGTATTGGCAAAGGTTGGTGAGTCAGTATTTGCCACTATGGCGTCAACTTCATCATTTTGCTGCTTCATTCCGGCGATAAACGCCGGCTTGTAGTGTTCGGTTTTGATTTCAGAGAAGGGTGGCAAACCATAAGGTGTCTGCCACTCTGTGAGTAATGGATTGCTCATGGGTTAACCTATTGCTGTTTGACCAAGCGTATCACAGGCAGCCTTAAGCACGCCGCTGAATCGGTGAATAGCCAGTTTATTCAGGATCGATACCCGACAAGGTCTGATTAGCGCCAGCGTAGGTTACACGGTTGCGGCCACTTTGCTTGGAAAAATACGCCGCGGCATCAGCTCGTTTGCGCAGATTGGCAGCCGGCTCACCATCTTGGCTAAGGGCTACACCAATACTTGCCGTGACCGACACGTCGTTAGGCGGGTTTGCCTCAATCAGAGCACGAACTTGTTCAGCGGCACTCAGCGCGGATTCCTCTGTGGCGCGTTTTAAGGTGATTTCAAATTCCTCGCCGCCGGTGCGACTGGCAATGCCGCGCCGCATGCGCATAAAGTCGCGTAACAGTTGGCTGACGTGCTGTAGCACTTGGTCGCCGAAAGCATGACCATGGGCGTCGTTGATAGTTTTGAATCTATCCAGGTCGATTGCGATGACAGCAAGGTGGCTCTGGCTCCGCTGCAGATACTCTTCAATCCAGCGTTGGTGGAAGGCCTTGTTGTATAGGCTGGTGAGCCGATCGGTGTTGGCTATTGCACTGGTTAGGCGAACAAATAACAGCGCCACAATTGCTAGCGTCAGTTCTCCTGCTAAACGCAAGGCGTCACCAGCGACGGACCAAAAGGAGAAATTGAAAGTCACGACCTCATCCAGCACGTCGATCATGGCGCCAGTTTGAAGTAAGAACAGACCGAGTAGCAGCGAGTTCATCCTCGCGCCTGCCACAGTAAAGTTTGCAGCTGCAACAAATAGTAGGAATGCAAAACAACTCGACGCTGCCTCGAATAACAGGTCGATAAAATTCACAGAACTGTCACTGTGACCCAGGCCATACCCCAGGGCAAAAATTGTCGCAGTGACGCCGAGGTTTAAAGCGGTAAGGTAAATGGCTCGTGTTTTGCTGCCTCTGACAATGCGAAACTCCATACCGGCAATCGACTTCCTATGTAACCGCTGCAAAATAGCAATGATAACTGCTGGCTTGCTTGATGTTTAGTCATAACATCATCTCTGGCGGAACTCAGGGTTTCCTCGATACACTGAAGGTCAAAGACATCATTGCAAAGGAACCATGATGGATTATTCCGCACTGCAGGCAGGTCACGCCGCGTTAATTACTGGTGGAGCAAGTGGTATTGGGTTTGCTGTTGCAGAGCGCCTGCTTAAGCTCGGTATGAAGGTGTGTCTGGTGGATAAGGCCGAAGAGGAACTAAATCTGGCGAGGCAAGTGCTTGAGGTCGCGGATCCCGGCATGGTTATCACCAGAATTGCCGACGTAAGCAGCGCAGATCCGGCAATGTCCCACTGCAATGAATTTTTGCGACCTATGTTCACCTGGCTGGTGGACATGACACCGCGCG
>JBKAGC010000031.1:0-21750 GCA_046290215.1 Pseudomonadales bacterium
GGTGGCCAACACATGCTTGATGGACTGCTACTGGGTTTAAACACCGTGCTGACGCTAAATAACCTGGCGCTGGTTCTGCTGGGCTGCCTGGTTGGGACTCTGATTGGCATGTTACCGGGGTTGGGGCCAATTTCAGCGATCGCTTTGATGATTCCCATCACCTATGGCTTTGATCCTGCCGCTGGAATGATATTGCTTGCAGGTGTGTATTACGGTGCCATCTTCGGTGGCTCCACCTCATCTATCTTGATTAACGCCCCGGGTGTTGCCGGTACGGTGGCCACGGCCTTTGATGGCTATCCGTTGGCCCAGCGCGGTTTTGCTGGCAAGGCGTTAGCGGTGGCTGCTTATGCGTCATTTGCTGGCGGCACTCTGGCGGCAGTGGTTTTGTTATTGGCGGCACCGTCTCTGGCCGAACTATCTCTGGCATTTCAGTCTGCCGATTACTTTTTAATGATGTTGTTGGGCTTGAGTTTAGTCGCAGCATTTTCCAACCGCGGTGAATATCTAAAAGCTTTGATGATGACTTGCCTGGGATTAATGCTCGCTACAGTAGGTACGGACCTGTCCGCTGGCGTGCAGCGCTTTACCTTCGGCCGCATGGATCTGATTGATGGCATCAGTTTTTTAACACTGGCCATGGCCACGTTTGCTCTGGCAGAAGCCTTTTTAATGATTCTAAGACCGAATCCGGAACAAGCCAATCAGGTGCCCAGATATGAGGATTTACGTTTAAACCAGCAGGAACTAAAAGATATTGCTCCCAGTGTTGGACGCTCCTCAATGTTAGGTTTTCTAGTTGGTACCTTACCTGGGGCTGGCGCCACCATTGCCTCGTTTCTGGCGTACGGCATGGAGCGGAATTTTGTTAAACAAACCCCGGTCAAGTTTGGCGATGGTAATCTCGCGGGCTTAGCCGCGCCGGAGTCCGCCAACAACGCCGCCTGCACCGGTAGTTTTGTGCCGTTGCTCACTCTGGGCATTCCTGGCTCTGGAACCACAGCGGTGCTTTTAGGCGCATTGATTGCTTACGGTGTGCAACCGGGTCCGCGCTTATTTGTCGATGCACCAGAGGTATTCTGGTCGGTGATTGTCTCGATGTATATCGGCAATATATTTTTGCTGATCTTAAACCTACCGCTGATTCCCCAGTTAGCGAGGTTACTGACGGTACCGAGGCAATACCTGGTACCCGCGATCATGTTCTTCTCAGTGATGGGCGTTTATCTCGTCTCTTTCAACAGTTTTGACATTCAGATGATGATATTTATTGCCGTTGGCGCCATCATCTTAAGGCTGCTGGAGTTCCCTATGGCGCCCCTGTTATTGGGGTTTATCCTGGGTGGTATGTTAGAGGACAACCTGCGCCGGGCGCTGACCCTAACGGATGGGAGTTGGGCCTTTTTGTGGGAACGAGACCTAACGCTTGGTTTGTTTGTACTCCTCTGTGTTAGCCTGATTGCACCGTTATTGGCGGCTTTCATACGCTTTATCCTAGCGAGAAAAGCAGTTGCTCGGACTCCGCGAACGCGCTAAGGTGCGCAGATTCTTTCTTTCCAATAGCAGCGAGGTTGAGACTTTATGATTGCAATTCACTCTATCCGTACCGCTGCGTCTACTCAGCCATTGCCCGGTCGTTGGTAACCTGCCACTTTAAGCACATTTCCATCCAGAACATCCGGCGTCGGTTTACTACATCGTTGTGTTTTACATCGTTGTGTTTTCGCAGCTTAGCTAATCTCTAATTTCGAGCGAAGACAATGACCAACGAAGATTCATTAGAAAATACTCATTGGAGCAATAGCTCCGAACAACCAGACTTACAAAGCCTTGGTTGGAACAATTTTTTTCAACAACAAACCCTGGATGCCGGTGATTGGTACCCTGCCCGTGTCATTAGACAAGATCTGGGCCGCTACCAACTGATCTCTGAACAAGGCCTGTTGATTGGTATTCTGCCTGGTAAAGCAAGACTGACAACAAGCAAAGCGGATTTACCTACGGTGGGCGATTGGATTTTGTACGCCGAGCAACCCCATGGCGAAGAGGTCATCATTCAGCAACTGCTAGATCGCAATACTAAATTTAGCCGTAAGGAAGCGGGTGAAAAGTTTAGTGAACAGGTGGTCGCTGCAAACATCGATGTGGTGTTTGTGGTCACAGGACTGGATGAGAATTTTAATCCGAAACGCATCGAGCGCTACATGTTGCTTTGCCAAACCAGTGGTGCGCTTCCTGTGGTGATCCTGAATAAGGCAGACCTTTGTAGCGACATCGACGACAAGGTAGACCAGGTGAAACAAGTGGCTGGAATAGCCCCAATTCACAGTATATCCGCGCTGTCTAATGACGACGTTGCGCCATTGCGTGAGTATCTGGGTAAAGGCGTCACCATCGCTGTAATGGGTTCTTCTGGGGTGGGTAAATCTACCCTGATTAATCAGCTGCTTGGCTATGAACACTTTAAAACCGGAGCCGTACGCGATACGGATTCTAAAGGTCGTCATACCACAACTCATCGTGAACTCTGCCCTATTCCCAATGGCGGCATGATCATAGATACACCGGGTATGCGAGAACTACAGGTCTGGTCCGATGAACATCATCTGGCGGAAACCTTTGACGATGTGGAAGACCTAACGCGATTCTGTAAATTCACAGACTGTCAGCATCAATCTGAGCCAGGTTGTGCCATACAAGCAGCTATCACCAGCGGGGATTTACTTGAGGAGCGCTGGCAAAGTTACCAGAAATACTTGCGAGAGTTAGAATTTCTGGCAGAACAACAAGACATCAATGCCAGGCTGCAGAAGAAGGCACAAAATAAGAAATTCTCAAAAATGGTTCGAGACCTGCCTAACAAGAGAACCTAAACCGCAGGTCTTGGCCGGGAATAAAACCAGGCATAAACCAGGTATAAAAAAAGGGGCGTTAGCCCCTTTTCTTTTTCATCAATGCAGCAACTACTAGGTAGCGCTTAACATCTCTTTCAGAGCAGCTTGACGCTTGATCTCATTATTGATGTAAGCCTTGTACTGATTCGCTGCTTTGCGGCGACCCTTGTCTTTGGCAGCTGCAGTAAAGGCCCGTTTGGCATCATCCCACTCTTCTAACTGCATGAGAGAAATGCCTAACCAGAATTGCACCTCTTCAACATCCTTCAAGCCCTCGCGATCAAGCGCTTGTTGATAGGCGGCTACTGCTTCCTTGTGGCGATCCTCGTTAGAAAGGGCCTGAGCTAAGCGATAGAAAACTTCTCCATCTTCAGCGTATTCAGTAGCGTCTTTCCAGGCATCAATGGCTTTACCATAGTTTTTCGACATGGTGTAAGCGGTTGCCAGTAGGCGGATGTTCTTCTCGTTGCGTTCAATGACATCTTCTGCAAAGCCCTTTTCAAGGACTGTTGCCGCCTCATAGGGCACTTCAGCATTGAGTAGGCGTTGGGAGAGCATGACGATTTCTGATTCTTTGTCGAACAGACCTTGTACGTAAGCAGCGTAATAAGCGGATAAGGCTTTATCCATCCACTCTTTCTCGCTGTACATACCTGCCAGATGCATCCAGTACTGTTTCTTAGGGTAAACAACGATCAATCGTTCCAGAACTTCGATCACCTTGTCGTAGTTCTTCATCTCGTTGTAAAGCACCACCTGGATGTAGAGCCAGTTTTCCTTCATCTCTTTATCCAGCTCTTTCGCGATGTCTTCTACCAAAAGCGCTGTTTCAAGAGCTTTAGGGTAGTTTTCCATCTGATAGTAAGCTGTTGCTTTGATGAAGTTTACGTCTGGATCTGGCGTGGCATTTAACTCTAACCACTTATCAATAAAGCGGATGGCTTTATCGTAGTCTTCATCGGCGTAGTACAACTGGAATAAAGCACGTGTGGCTGACAGTTCAAGAGCCAGAGAAATTGTGCCCTGGGAGAGCACCTTCTCGTAGGCATTTTTGGTCGCAACCAGATCATCCAGCGTGTAGTGAGCAAAAGCCAAAGTATTCCAAATCTGCGCGATCTCATAACCATTTAGGCCACGTCGACCGAGAGCGTCATTGAGCATTTCCACGGCTTTACGTGGATCTGCCACAACATCTGGCTTTTCTTCACCTTCCGCCACTGGCACTGACTCTGGATCAATCAGTAATTGTGCTTCAGAAATGATTTTGTAAGTGCGCTCTTTCATGGGCGGCACTTTGCGACGTTCTTTCTTCTCGGCTGCTTGTGCGGACGCGTTGAGTTTGATGCCCGTGCTAACTTCAACCAGCAAGGGAGCAAACATCAGGAGCCCTGCAATCACTAAGTATTTCATCGCTACCTCCTATCCTTCTGCCAGTTCAAATACGATGCGGTTTTGCACACCGGCAGTTTCTACGGGTTCGCCGTCAATGACCTTAGGCTTGTACTTAAACTTCTGTGCTGCTCGTACAGCTGCTGAGTCAAAAACGCCATTAGGACTGTCAACGCAAGGGCCGGCAGATCGGGGTTTGGTCCAGGCGCAGTTATTCACCACAATGGGATCAATGACTGTGCCCTGCTCCGATACGGTGAATTCAACAATCGCCCAGCCTTGTAAGCCTCGAGACAGAGCACGACGTGGGTAAACGGGTTGAACCTTTACGATCGGTAGGTATTCACCATCACTGATACCAAATCCGCCACCGCCAATGTCAATACCAGCATCCGCACCAATGTCGCTCATGCTGAAACCGGTTTGGTCAACATTCACATTCATGTTTTGCGGGGGTACGTCGGGTGGGGGTTGATCAGGGGGTGGTGGCTTTTTCGGTTTACGGTTCTTGGTTTGAACCTCATTTTCCTGTTTGACGCGGACAATATCCACGATTCGCCCGGCCTTATCTTCCGTTAGAGCGCTTTCAGCGCCGGCAATAAGGAATTGCATAAGGTAAAACAACGCTAGCGTCACAACGACACCAACGACAGTGGATAGACCCAATCGAATAATCATATTGCCTCCTATCCTTCTTCTGACGCGATGGCCACTTGGCCAATACCGATGTTACGTGCGGCGTCCATGATGGCAAGTACCTTCTCCACCTTGGACTCACTATCAGCCTGGATAACCAGACCACCCTTAGGATTCTCAGCGTGGAGACGTTCCATGCGGGGCCGTACGTTTCTAACATCAACCTGCTTCTTATCAATCCAGATCTGATTGTCCTTACCAACACCGACCAAAAGCGACACTGTCTTTTTTGGGAGGGCTGTGAGGGCATCAGGTCGATCGATTTCGACGCCGGTTTCCTTAATAAAGGTCGCCGTCACGATGAAGAAAATCAGCATGATAAACACCACGTCTAGCATGGGCGTTAAGTCAGCGACTTTCTCTTCTTCTTCTGTAACTCTTCTTCGCATTCTTCTTCTCGACCGTTAAATTTGTCTCTAGTGATCCATGGTGAGCGTATCTTCCATATAGTCAGATTCCGCCTGGACCTTAGAGGTCATAAATGTATTGGCCAGTACACCGGATAAGGTAGCAACCATGCCAGACATCGTTGGGATGGTGGCCATGGATACACCAGCTGCCATGGATCGCGCGTTACCACCTGAGTAGGTCATCGCTTCGAACACGGAAACCATGCCGGTTACTGTTCCCAATAATCCTAATAACGGTAAAAGTGAAATTAGGGTCTTAATAAAAGATAAATTAGCGGTCAAACGCTGATTTACTTCCGATATGAGCCGTAAGCGGATCATGTGAGCGTGCCAGGAGTTACGCTCATCGCGTCCTTCCCAGTAGGCTAGTGCCCTACCCACGTCCTTTTTATGCTCAGTGTTGATATAGAGTGCGCGCTCAAAGATGAGCGCCCACATGACGAAGGTGGCGGCGGCGATGAGCCAAAGCACATCACCACCTGCCTCCATAAACGTCCTGATCGCGACAATAATAGCTTCCATAGGAATTACTTATTGCCAGACTTTTCAGCGTGTTCCGCGATCAAACCAGCGCTCTGCTCAGTCAAGATGTGCATGACACCTTGTGAACGGCTGTGCACGATAGAGTGCAGCAGTACTGTTGGAATGGCCACACAGAGACCTAATACAGTTGTGATCAAGGCTTGTGAAATACCACCAGCCATGGTCTTGGGATCACCGGTACCAAACAGCGTGATCGCCTGGAAGGTCACGATCATACCAATTACCGTACCGAGCAGACCTAGTAGCGGTGCGACCATGGAGATGATCTTAATAAAGGCAATGCGAGCATTGATCGCTGGCTGTTCCTTCAGAATCGCTTCATCAAGCTTAAGCTGGAGGGTTTCTGGATCAACAGATTGGTTCTCTTCGTAAACCTTCAGAACACGACCCAGTGGGTTGTTGGTGTTAGCTGTAGAGTTCTTAATCTGTGCCTTCACTTTGCTAGCTGTGATGCTGAGAGTGATGAAACGCTCAATAGAGAGCAGCAATGCAATCACACCAAGGGCAATAATCACGTAACCTGGCGTACCGCCCTGGTTAACGCGTTCTTCAATGGTTGGAATCTGAATTTGCAGTTCAAGCAACTGCCCGCGAGTTGGGTCCAGACCAAATGGCACAAAACCACTGTTGGCTGCCTGTAGGGCTGCTGCAGAGTCTACGAAACGAGCAGGTGGTTGAGCTGGCAACTCCTTGATGACGTTGTTGTCGATATCGTAAACCACATACTGACCATCACTGATCAGGTTGTAACCGCCAACACGAACCACTTCTTGCTCTGATACTTCACCGTTTAGTTTGTTAACTGGCGCAGTAAAGCGAGTGATTTTACCGGTTTCTGTCATTTCACGCTGGATCTCAAACCAGAGGCGCTCGATTTCTTCGATAGAAGCAAGTTTTGAGCTCTTACCCATAGACTGGGCAAACTCTGACAACCATTCAGTACGGCCTGGGTATTCAGCAGAAACAATAGAGCCTTCAAAGATACCCTGGGTATCACCACTCACCTGCTGCAATACACCGAACAGTTCACGTAGTGAACCAAGACGCTTGGCAAGAATCTCTTGTTGAGCGGCAATTAGCTGCTCGTTGCGTTCAAATTCGCTTTCAAGACGCTCACTGCGTGCTTCTTCTTCTCGCTGCAGTCGCTGGGCGTTGGCCAGTTCCTGGGCCTGATTGGCCTTATTGCGAGCAAATTCAGCTTCACGTTGACGGTTAACATCTTGATTGACCAGCTTACCTTCACGAACCATGTTCAGCAGTTCGTTCAAGCTAGCTGCTTGGACTTCATTTTCATCTGCAGCTCGTACTTGAGCTGTTGCAACCAGCGCAAAGGCTGCAAACATCAAAACCAATTTCTTCATTCTTATTCTCCTGGCGCTGGTACGGGTAATTTAACGAGATCAGCAGTTTGGGTCTTACGAGCGATTCGCAAGGCATCACGAATGCCAGTGCGGTATTGATCGTCGAGGATGTCCCAACTGCCAGTTTCTTTGTTCCAAGCGCCGCTAACTTCGCCGTCTGGGGTTTGGAATACAAGGGAAACACGGCCCCACTTGAGAACGTCTACCTGACGCTCTTGGCCGTTTAAGTTAATGATGTCGGTATAGGCTTCGATGGTTTGACCGTAAGCATTCTCTACCTGGTAAGCCTGCATGACCTGGCTGAACTTCTCAGAAACCTCAACGTCAGACCGGTCAAGTGTTTCACGAAGGAAAGCAATTCGCTCTTCTCGTTCCTGGGCCAAAAATGGCAGGTCGAGAGAAATAAAGGTTTCGAGGTTATCAATCATACGCTCGATCAAAGGTGTGATCTGGCGATTCACGATGGTGACGTTATCAATAGACACCTCAAGTTCTGCGAGCTCTTCTTGCTGATTCCGGATCAGGCGCTCTTGTTGCTGGTTATATACGCGAAGACCATCAACGATCTTCATAACCTGCTTGTATTGTGTCAGCAAATCCTGGGTTTCATCAGTTAAGGCATCTACCTTGAGTTGTGATTTTCGACCGTCTGCCGTGGTCGTTTCCCTGACACCTAAGACTTCGTCTAGTGATTGTGCCGATACCTGGGTGGTAATGACCGACAGCATGCTGACCGCAAATGCGAGAAGCACACGCCTAATCTGAAGTTGTTTCATGCTTTTACCTATTAGGAATTTTGTTGCTTTTATTTGTGTGGTTTTAGACTAGTCAGACGAAATAGCAATAAGCTTAAGGCCCGACCGGTTGTGGCGACAGAATGTAGAAGCCACGGGGCTTTGTCAAGCAACCCCCCGGCAAAAGCGGGAAATTTAGGCCGGCTTTTTTGGGGCTTTACAGTCTATCTATTTTGGCTTAAGGCGCCCTTGATTTTGTTCCCCTTAAACCCGAAAAAATTCATCTAATCTTAATGTTGACAGTGGTGACATTAGATTTCAGAAATCACAAACCGTGAGTCTAGCTTTTGCTTCGGATGTGTAATCACGCAAGTGGCAGATGTTTTGGTTAGATAAGCCTCTGCAACGCGCTTAATATCGTCCACAGAAGTACTGATGACGCGACTTCTAAATTGCTGACGTTGTTCGCTCGTGCGACCAAACAGAACCTGCTGAAAGTGTTGCCTGGCTTCCCCTGCTGGTGATGCAGGTGCATCCATGCTGCCAATAATGCCAAGAATGGCCTCTTCAACAAGGTCGAACTTAATATCTGCACTGAGTACCCAGCTGACAGCACTCCGAAACGCATCGAAGGTTTCTGCCAGGTTGGGGTCTCTAGATGAATAAAAACGAAATAAACCGTTTGCCTGGTCAGAAGTAGCACCGCCACCATAGGCACCGCCCTGTTCCCGTAACATTCGATGCAAATGACCATTGCGCAAGACGCCTGCCAATACGGCAAGTGCTGGTGCATCAGCATGATGTTCAGGAACAGTGGGAAACACCTCAGCGCAATAGTTCACCTGGGTGGTGGTGAGCCAGGCCTGATGCAAGGCTAGATCATCCACAGCCGATTGTGGTCTCAATGACTCGTGGGGCTGTATCTGGCGGTGCCAGCCAGCAAACATTTGCTTTGGATCAGCCAGAGGCGCCTCGGCTATCCAGGCCATGTCTAAAGCCTGTGTGCTCAGTTGGTCTCTAATGTTGGCTAAGGCAGCGAGCAATTCATCCAACTGATCACTTTTTGTCAGGGCGTCATCCAGGTCTCTGAGGTTTAAAATGCCTTGTAAACCAGTGATACCGTGATTGAGCCGTGCAACTGGACGAAAATTAGCCGCTGCAGCAGTCATGGCCAGGCCATGCCCATTGGTACTAATGCTGGCATCCCTGCGGAGCCGTAGTTGTTGGACCAAATCTCTGATTCTATGCCGTTCTGTAAAATTGGCTTCGTTAAAGGTTTCTACCAGGATTTGGTTCATATCAGCGGCATTGTCCGTGAGACAGCGGCTCGACATGACGAAGCGCGCCTGGAATTGATCGGGATCCTCACGATCTCCCCGGAGACTCGAGTAACAACCAATGCCACCGGTTTTGCTGTGTTGCAGGGCCTGGGTTTGCAGATAATCCCGGCCTGCTGAACCGATTTCCGTGACCACCTGACTGTACACCTGAAGCAACTGTTGCTGTTCGTTAGGTAGCCCAGGTAATTCGCAGGTCACTTGCTGATAGATCAAGCCATTGGTTGCCACGGTGTATTCTGTCAGTCCAGGCCAACCAGCGGCTGATGCTGTGCCGGTAAAGTCCCGTCGCACTGCTGTTGGCGGTGTTCGCGCGTCGCCAATGTCATTAACGCCAACCTTCGGCAACAGATGCAAAGGTTCCTGGCGATTTTGGCGTTCATTCAATTTTGCCGCCAGATCCACAACCCGTTCGGATTCCTGTGCTGACATGGCCTGCCGTTTCGCCTCTAATGTTGCAGCCAATGCTGCTTGTTCACGCTGCGCTAGATCAGCATCGGGATATAAGGTCAGCCTAACCCTGTGGGGATTTTGTAATAGCTGGGTACGGATAAGTTCAGGCACAAAATCTGGTGCTTTGGTCTCCTCGCGGAGTTCCGCGAGGACGCCATCTAGATCTAACAAAGCGATTGGGTCGCTACGATGTATTGCCGCAGCAAGACAAGAGAACATTAACTGTAGGCCATAAGGGTAACCATCACCACCGATTTCACGGTGACTCAGCTCTAACTGATGCAAGCATGCTTGCAACTGGTGTTGTGCCACGCCCTGCTCTGCTACTTGCCCCAGGGTTTCTAACACTGCTGCTTCAAAGGCTTCAGCATCCTGCTCGTTAGCGCCCTCCACACCGCAGAAAAAGCTTAACTCGTAGTTAGACTCTTCAAGGCCGCAAAGTGGCGACGGCGCACTCCCAAGGCTGGTGTTTTCTAACATAAAGCGCAGCGGTGATGCCGAGGTATCGAGCAACACATCGGAAAGTAAATTGCACTTCAACAGCGCTTTCAAATCCGTGTTAAGACCCAACTTCCAGCCAAGCACGATATGGCTTTGCCTGGGCTTCTCTTCACTAACAGCATAAGGCAGCCGCACGCTTTTCGGTTTGCTGAGGGGTTGCTCGGCAGCTATAGAAATCACTTCATGATTTGGCTTAAAGCGCTGCAGCGCCTGGGTCTGGAAGTGTCGCTGATGTTCTGCGGCGGGAATATCGCCAAATGTCATAAAGATCGCATTTCCCGGATGATAGTGCGTCCGATGAAATTGGCGTAACTGCTCGTAAGTAAGCTCTGGAATGACCTTCGGGTCACCACCGCTGTTGTGATGATAGGTGCTAGTTGGGAACAGCTCAGCTTTCAGTGCCTCGTACAATTGGGAGATGGTTGAACTCTGATCTCCCTTCATTTCGTTGTACACAATTCCTTTGTAGACCAATTCAGACTCGGGATTGTCTGGCTCACTAAACTCTAAACGATGGCCTTCCTGGGCAAAGTCTAACGGATCAAGTAATGGGAAGAAGACCGCGTCCAGGTAGATATCCAATAAATTCTTGAAGTCCTGGCGGTTCTCACTCGCAAACGGATACGCTGTATAGTCACTGGCAGTAAAGGCATTCATAAAGGTATTTAATGAACGCCTGATCATTAAAAAGAAAGGGTCGCGAACAGGATACTTCTCACTACCGCAAAGTGTTGTGTGTTCCAGAATATGCGCAACGCCGGTTGAATCTTCAGGCACGGTGCGGAACGCCACCATAAAGACATTTTCTCGATTGTCGCTCGCCAGATGGAAGTGTTGCGCACCTGTGACGGTGTGCCGGTACTCTTCCACTCGTAGCTTTAAACTAGGTATTTCCCTGCTGCGAACCCTCTCAAACCCAGTGGATTCGTTGGTGTCTGCATGATTAGATTGGCGTGTATCGGGCTGAGTCAATTGCTTACTCAAACTATGGGCCGTCCGGATATTCTTTGTTGAACTCTTCCCAATAGTCATCGATGGTTTCTTTCATCTCGCGGTGCAAAACTAACATCGAGAATAAATTGGGCATGGTCATAAACGCGATGGTGATTGCAGAAATTAACCAGACCAGGGAGGTGTCGGCGATGGCCGCGATGAAGAAACCTAGCACATAAACTGCCCGGTAAGGCATGACTGCGCCAACACCAAACAGGTAGGTCATGGCGCGATCGCCATAATAAGACCAGGCCACCGCTGTACTAAATGCAAACAGCACGAGACCAATGGCCACGATGTACCGACCGTAATCACCGAGCGCACTGCGACTAAAGGCCTCCATGGTTAGATCCACTGAATGAATTAGCGACTTACCCACAAGTTGGAAATCTCCACCAACCTCTCCCTTGGCAACGGGCACCTCCCCGGTAAAGGGCTGACCGTTTTGTAGGAACCTGACATCTTCCGCCACGGAACGGTTATGGATAATTGTGATATCGGCATTGATCGGTAAACCGTTGAGCACCTGCAAATTGCCAGAATATGTTTGCACGGGATCATCCGCACCGAGATCAAGACTTAAGTGTTCAAACAGTGCCTGGCGCTGCTCGGGAACAGTTTCAGAATACTCACCAGCAAGAATACTGGTATCAAACTTCTGGAACTGGTTTTCAAATTTTTCGGTCCAAACCCCAGAGGACAAAATCACCAGACCAGTCACCGTACAAATGATAATGGTGTCGATAAATGGTTCTAAGATAGACACCATGCCTTCAGAAACCGGCTCATGAGCCCGGGCAGCAGCGTGCGCAATAGGTGCACTACCTTGCCCTGCCTCGTTGGAAAACAGGCCACGGTTGACGCCGCGATTAAAGGCGTACGCAAATGTAGCACCTAAGAAACCGCCGGCTGCTGCAGAGCCGGTGAATGCGTCCATAAATACGGCAGCAAAGGAAGGTCCAACGTTTTCAAAGTTGGCAATGATTACCATGGTTGCACCGGCGAGATAAATTACTGCCATCAAAGGCACTATCTTCTCGGCAACCTGGACAATCCGTCGAATGCCGCCAATGATCACAAGGCCCAACAATGTGGCTAGCACCAGACCGGTGATCCAGGTGGGTATACCAAAGGTCCCCTCTACGCCGCTGGCAATGTTGTTACTCTGGGGTAGATTACCCGTGCCAAATGAACTGAAAACGGTCGCCGCGGCGAAAAACATCGCTAACCACTTCATATTCAGGCGCTTTTCCATGACATACATGGGGCCACCGACAATGTGGCCGTTGGCATCTTTCTCGCGATATTTGTGGGATAAGGTGACCTCGACAAACTTGCTCGCCATGCCGACAAAGGCAGTCATCCACATCCAAAACAGCGCGGCTGGACCACCCAGATAAATAGCCAGCGCCACACCACCACTGTTGCCGGTACCCACAGTACCTGAAATGGCCGTGGTCAGGGCCTGAAAGTGGGAGGCATCACCTTCATCCTCTGGCTTGTCATATTTACCGCGTACCACTCGCCAGGCATGACTAAAAAAGCGCAGCTGCGGAAATTTTAGATACACCGTGAGAAACAAGCCGGTGCCTAATAGTAGAAAGGGAAAGTATTGCGCAGACCCGAGGAATCCGTCGATTAAATTGAGAAAGTCCGTAATCGCTTGCAACTGGCCAACCTACTCTTATGATTTTTAGTGGCGAGACCATAGCAAATGCCAGCATAAGTAACTAGCTAGGCAGGGACCCACATATTAATCGCTACCCCGCCCTCGCCCACTTGTGGGTGGGGCAAGGACAATGGTTTTGCCTGTTGTGCAGCCACCAGCAGCACCAGTGCATCCACACAGTCGTCCTGCAGTAGCTGGTTACGTGGGTACAAACTCAGTTGTTGGTCAAGAAACCTGGTGACATCGGGCAATCTGGCGCTCAGTAATTTGATTCGGGCTTTACTGCCCGCGAGGGACTTTTTGGTTTCCGCCATGGCAACACCATTTAAGACGGTAAACGCCAACTCTGGATGGCTTTCGCCGAAGACGTTCTGACATTCCGGATTTGCCAGCAGGAAATCGTTCACCTCGCGAATTTTCGGACAAAGATACCAGGCTTGTTTCGATAACCCCTTACCCAACCTGGCACGATTTGTCTGGTTGGCAGTTGGATAGTCAGGGGCGTAGGCCGCTGATAAACATGGCACAGGAAAAACACTACTGCGCCGCGGGCCGAGACGCTGTCGCACTTCTTGCTCCAACGATCGCTGGGCCGTTTCTAACAGGCCAATGGGGATATCAATGAGGACTTTTCGAGCATCGCTATGAGCCATATGCAGGGACGCGATATCGGGGAAAATCGCACCCTGCAATTGCTCTTGCTCCAGCCAAACGGCGAACCAACCACCGCGACAACCGTCTACGCCAACAAAGTTTGCCACGCTTTAGCTGGCAACCGGCTCTCGCATGGTGACAAACTCTTCGGCAGAGGTTGGATGAATGCCCACCGTGGCGTCAAAGGTTGCTTTGGTGGCACCGGCTTTTAGCGCAATGGCAATGCCCTGGATAATTTCACCAGCTTCAGCGCCCACCATGTGCACACCAACCACCTTGTCGGTGGCTTTATCAACAATGATTTTCATCAACGAACGTTCATCACTACCGGAAAGCGTGTGTTTCATGGCGCGGAAACTTGATCGGTAAACATCCACATCGCCATATTGCTCACGTGCTTCCGCTTCTGTGAGACCAACCGTGCCGATATTGGGCTGGCAGAATACCGCAGTGGCAATGCCCTCATAGTCCATCTTGGTGGGCATGTTCATAAATTGCGTTTGCACGAAAGCCATGGCTTCTTTAATAGCAACGGGCGTTAGCTGAATCTTGTCGGTGACGTCACCCAGGGCAAATATATTCGGCACGCTGGTCCTAAATTCGTCATCCACCAGGATGGCACCATTTTTACCTTGCTTGACGTCGACATTTTCAAGACCGATGTCGTGGACATTGGGTGTGCGACCGGTGGCATACAACACCAGGTCCACTTCCATACTATTGCCTTCCTTAAATTTTACCAGCAAGGTGCCATCAGCCTGCTTTTCGATGGCCTCCACGTTGCTGTTGAAATGCAGTTTGATGTCTTTTTTCTGCAGTTCTTCGGCAACCGTTTCTCGCACGTCCTGATCGAAGTTGCGCAGGAACAAAGGCCCGCGATAAGAAAGATGACTTTCAACGCCAAGACCAGCAAATATCCCGGCAAACTCCACGGCAATATAACCACCGCCAACCACCAGGCTGCGTTTTGGTAGTTTCTCTAAGAAGAATGCCTCATTGGAAGTAATGACATGTTCGTTGCCAGGGAATTCTGGCACCGAGGGCCAACCGCCGGTAGCGATCAGAATTTTCTCCGCTGATACCGTGGTTTCGTTGTTAATGCTAATGTGGTGTTCATCCACAATGCGGGCGCGGCCATCGAAATGGGTCACGCCGGTATTGTCTAACATACCCTTGTAAATGCCATTTAACCGGCTAATTTCGTTGTTTTTGTTTTCTAGCAAGGTAGGCCAGTTAAAGTCTGGACTTGCCTGGCCCCAACCGAAGCCCTCGGCGTGGTGATATTCCTCGTTAAAGTGGGAGGCATAAACGAACAACTTCTTCGGCACGCAGCCGACGTTGACACAAGTACCACCCATGTAGCGATCTTCCGCTGTTGCTACCCGTGCACCGTTTGCTGCCGCAACCCGGGCTGCACGGACGCCGCCTGATCCTACTCCCATGACAAATAAGTCGTAATCGTACATGCTCATTTTTAACACCTTTAAAACCGGCTCTCGCCAGCATTGTTTCTCAATCTATGAATTTTGTCTTACAGCCTTTTACGCCTAACCCCGCCATTCCGAACTTGCAGGGTGAGGTAATACGCGAACAGTCAACGCTAACGCTCACGTTCCAGAAGACCGACTTACCGAACGTAATCTGGCCGAACCGTGAATTGATAACGGGCCGCCGCGACAATCTGTGGCAGTCTACCTGTTTTGAATGTTTTGTGGGACTGAAGCACTCAAGTCGTTATCTTGAAATCAATGCCGCGCCATCAGGCCATTGGCAAAGCTACGAGTTTACTGACTATCGTCAGCGCCAGGGCATCAGTGCTGGTACCACTGCCAGGATAGTGACAGAGTCACGGCAACAGTCCACTCAAACCATTCATGTGGAAGTAGACATCACTGACCCACAGTTTGTTACAGCAGACTGGCAAATTTCTGTATCGGTGGTGCTCGCGCAAGTGACCCGTCTGGATTATTACGCCCTCGACCACCCGCAGCAGCAACCAGACTTTCATTTACCAGAACTACGCCGCTTGGATTTACCAGGCAATGAATTGTCTAGATAATAGTGCGTCACATTGCTGGGTTAGACCATGGATTTTCAGTTCGGCATTGAGCATTTGCTCGCAACACCAGAAGCGTTAGCAACCCTGGCAGACAAGCGCGTCGCGCTGGTGGGCCATCCCGCTTCCGTAACCCAGACTCTCACCCATAGTCTGGATGCACTACGCCATGGGGGCGTCAATGTTGTGCGCGCCTTCGGTCCGCAACACGGTATGCGCGGTGATAAGCAGGACAATATGATTGAGTCAGCGGACTATATGGATCCGCTTCACAACATTCCGGTGATCTCTCTATATGGCGAACATCGGCGGCCAACCCCAGATATGCTGGCTGATCTTGATGTGGTGTTGTTTGACCTTCAGGATGTGGGCTGCCGCATTTACACCTATATCACAACGCTCAAATACTTTATTGAAGGTTGCGCCATTGAGGGCGTAGCCCTGTGGGTGCTGGATCGGCCTAATCCTGCCGGGCGGCCAATAGATGGTATGACCCTGGTTGACGGCGAACAAAGTTTTGTCGGCGCTGACGTCATGCCCACCAGGCACGGGTTGACCACAGGCGAGTTGGCCAGGTGGTTTATCCATAAGCATCAGTATCAGCTTGATCACAAAATTATCCCCATGACAGGTTATGCACCAGACGTGGCCACCTGGCCAGCCGGTGTCAGCTGGGTTAACCCAAGCCCCAACGCCGCTAGCGTTAATATGGCCCGGTGTTTTCCCGGCACCGTGTTGCTAGAAGGCACCACCTTGTCAGAGGGCCGGGGCACGACAATTCCACTGGAAGTCATTGGCGCACCGGATCTGCCCATTTCTGAAATGCTTGGCTTACTGCAAGCAGAAGCACCCAAATGGTTGGCTGGCGCGATGATCCGCCCTTGCGCTTTTGAACCGACGTTTCACAAACATGTGGGGGTGATGTGTCAGGCGCTACAAATTCATACTGACAACGCTCACTACCAACCGGATGAGTTTTTGCCTTATCGATTGATTGCTGGTTTGCTCAAAGCACTGCGCATATTGCGCCCCGATTATAACCTGTGGCGGCACCATGCTTATGAGTATGAGCTAGATCGTATTCCCATTGATGTGATTAATGGTGGACCAGGCTTGCGTGAGTGGGTTGACGACCCCAATGGAACATTTGCCCAGTTCGATGCGCAATTGGATGCCGAAGCCGCTGCCTGGCAAGAAGCTCGCGCACCCTACCTGATCTACTAGCCAAACCCGCTACTCCATAACCCCGGTTTATAGGCGTGATTACCACGCCAGGTAAATAAATGCCGTGCTACCATCGCGGCGTTTTTTGATTGCGGAAAAGTTAAGAAGGTATTAAGCAATGTCCAACGCATACAAAGTAGCAATTCTAAGTGGCGACGCGATTGGCCCTGAAATTATGGCGCAAGCAGTGCGCGTATTTGATCTGGTGGCAAAACATCGTGATGTAGCTTTCGAGCTAATTGACGCCCCATTCGGTGCTAGCGCTTATTTTGAACATGGTAAGGCGTTCCCTGAGCAAACCAAGCAGATTTGCGATCAGGCGGACGCCATCTTAAAAGGTCCGGTTGGCTTGAGTCATGAGGAGAGCCAGAAGATTCCCGTGGAAGAGCAAGCGGAACGTGGAGCGATTTTGCCTCTACGAGCCCGCTACAATACCTTCGCTAACTTTCGCCCGATTTTCCTTAGCCCGGATATGGCGCACTTTTCGCCCTTAAAGAAAGAAGTCATCGAAAACGGCATCGATATATTGCTGATTCGCGAACTGGTGGGCGGCCTTTATTTTGGCGAGAAGGACCGAGGGGTCGATGAAAATGGTAAGCGCTACGTTAAAGAAGTCCTCGCCTACGACGAAGACCAAATTCGCCAGGTGCTAAAGGTAGGCTTTGAGCAAGCCATGTTACGCAAGAAGGTACTGCACAATATCCATAAAAGTAACGTGCTGATGTCCAGTGTGTTCTGGAATGAAATCCTCGAGGAAGTACGCGTGGATTATCCAGAGGTTGAAGTGAAGCACATGCTGGTGGATGCAGCCGCCACAGCGCTTTGTTTAAACCCTGGTCAGTTTGACGTCATGGTGATGGAAAACATGTTTGGCGATATCTTGAGTGATCAGGGTGGCGGTATTCTTGGTTCCCTGGGTCTGATGCCATCTGCTTGCATGGGGCCAGAGAAAGCCTACTATGAGCCCTCTCACGGTTCTGCCCCGGATATTGCGGGCAAGAACATTGCGAACCCCTACTCTATGATCGGTTCTGTAGCCATGATGCTGGAAATGAGCTTTGGCATGACGGAAGAGTCGAAAGCCGTGTGGGCTGCCATGAAAAGTGTCTTTGAAGCGGGATACTCCACTTCAGATTTATCGAATAGTGATTCCGGCACAAAAATCGTCAGCACCGTGGAGTTTGGAGACCTGGTGATGGACAAGCTTGATCAATTGCTTGCTTAAGATTTTCTTAAATTAGGCTGGTACCAGCCGTTTGCCCATAAAAAAGTCGCCGAGATCATGGATTCCGGCGACTTTTTTTATCTTCTCAGTTTGCCTGTTTCGCATGTCTTTGTGCGAGGCTTTCAATCAATGCTGGCGGTTTTGTCTGGACTAAACCGTACCAATCGTGGTGACGAAACCGGCGATCATGGCGAGGATCGAGATCCAGCCCCAACCGATAAAGGCCCACATTATCAATGGCTGCTCAAACAGGTCGCCAAGAATGTTGACGGTGGAATCAACAAACAGAAATTTCAGTGCTTTTTTCATGGGGAATCGTTCTACCTCAAATGTGCGCGCATTCTAACCGGATTAAGGATGGGTGAAAAGCCAATCTAATCAGGTGTTTGGCAGTTTTGGCCGACTTTCAAACTCGGCCACCGCTTTGATCTGTTCCTCAAGTTTGGCATAAACCTCGAACATGTCTATGTCCTCATCGAACTTGACCCGCTTGGAGAACAGCGTCACTGGAAAGAAGAAATTCTCCGTATCGCGATACCGCAGCGCTTTGTTCGCACCTAACTCATCCTCGTAGTTTACCCATTTCAAATGAAACTCATGGGCGAGAATATCGCCAAACAGAATGCCCAACCCTTGCCATTCCTCGATTTGCGATTTGGTGAGTATTTTTCGATCCACCACCTGTTGCAGGATGCGTAGATCCTCCTCGGTGCCACGAATTTTCACGACGCCAAGCTGGCGCGCGAGCAGGTCCTTTGCCGCACGTCGTTTCGCCGCCATGATGGCACGCTGGCCAATGGTTAAATCATTTACTTCCACTGTGCTTGGCGGTAGCTGAAAACGATAATTCTCTACCTGCTCAGGCGTTAAGGTCGTGATGCTGGTGTCTTCTTCCTCAGCCGTGGCCAGCGGCGTTACCATCGCCAAAAATGCCACTAGTAGCAATGACTGCTGTTGTCTGTTTAGCCAGAATATTTTCTGCTGCAAAATCTGTATCCCATTTAAGTTTTCATCTGCACTGCCGATAACTTTAATGATCGGCTGAATCTGTCTGTATTAGGCAGTAGTTTACGCATTCCGTTCACAGGAGGTGATGGAAAGTGAATATTATACCCACGATGGCGCCACGCAGTGTGAACCAGGGGCGTCCGAGACAACAATTACAGCGAAACGCTGAAGCCCAGAGTAAGCGCGCTAACACTCCAGACCAGGACCGGCGTAAACACCCGGATCGGCGCCAGATCCAGCAAAAGATCCCCGTTGAGCTGCGTTCTGGTTCGGATCGAAGGCAAATAAATCGCCTCTCGATCACTACCTGACAGTGTTACCATCGGCCTCGAATATTTTGAGTCAAGCTGGTTGAGAATCTGTGTCTGATCTTATCTCTAGAATTCATGAAGCCGATGGCCGCTTCGAAATCGCGGTCACCGGTGGCGGTGCGTCCGTGATTAGCCAGCTACTTTCGGTACCCGGCGCTTCGAATAGCGTACTCAATGCCGTGGTCCCATATAGCTTTGCCGCGTTAAGCCAATACATTGGCACTGAACCGGAGGGGGCTTGTAGTGAACATACAGCGCGGCGGATGGCGAGCCGCGCTTACTTAAGCGCGATCAGCAAATACTCGGGTAAAGTCCTTGGCATTGGCGCTACTGCCGCATTGCAAACCAATCGACTACGGCGCGGTGCAGATCGAATTCACGTCGCGGTGCAGACCAGACAGAGTTTAAAAACCTATCGATTAGATCTGGACAGCGATCTTAGCCGGGCTGAACAGGAATCGCTTTGCGCTAACTTCATTTTGACGTGTCTGAGCGCTGAATTAGGTGTCGGCGCAGGCACACCGCCACAACCCAGTAGAGAGCTTTCAGTGAACAAGGCATGGGCGGCACTCTTTGCAGGAGAAACCCATCTTGCTGCTGAAGAAGCCATTACCGCTCTACTTCCGGGCGCATTTAATCCGCCTCATGAAGGCCATTTTGAAATGCGTCGCCTGGCGGAACAACATTTACAGCAAACCGTACACTTCGAATTATCAGTAGATAATGTGGATAAGCCGCCCCTCGACTTTTTCGATATGCGCGATCGTCAAATATTGTTAGATCATGCACCGCTAGCGTTTACCCGGGCAGCAACATTTGTTGAAAAGTCGGCGCTTTGTCCTGGGGCCACCTTTGTGATTGGCATTGATACCCTGACTCGAATAGACGACATCAAGTATTACCACCACTCTGCCGCTGACAAAGAAGAGGCATTACAAACCCTGGCTTCTCGCGGACATCAGTTCCTCGTGTTTGGCCGGCTGGTGAACGATCGTTTTCAGGGTGTTCACGACGTGGCGCTATCAGATACGCTCCGGGCAATGTGCAGGGAGATTCCTGAATCAGAATTTCGCCTCGACATATCCTCCACAGAAGTACGGGAAAAACTTATTCGTACGGACGAATAAGTTCCACAGTGGCGGCGGCTTTACCCGGTAATGTCAAACCTGTCGCGGTGCTTGTTAAATTGATGTTGTCGCACCAATTGACGTTCGGCGTCATTTGCGTGGGTGCCGGCATGTTCGCTAGAGCATCTGCAACGACGGCAGCTCGCTCAGGCAATATTTGTTGTACCGCAAGAATGGATCTTGCCTGAACCGCCGCATCACCTATTCGGTGCCGCTGCCCCCAACTTACAATGTAGTCAGCACAGCTATTACTGTCTGGGAAATTAGTGACTGCTACATCCCGGGACAAACCATAGCTATAGAACATCATGGCCTCTTCGAACGCCATGGCAAAGTCCTCAAATCGAGTACTGTAGTTGTAGTAGTCGTTGGCATTATCTGAAGGGAATTCCACCGCAATATCAGCAGACGTTAGCGCCGCCTCTTCAGCCGTTGGCTGTACATCGTTTGGGCTAAAAGAAACCTGTGCAACGCTGCGCATAACATCGGAGGTTAACGGCAAATCATTGCTTAAACGCGTTGATGGCGCTGCGCTGGCAGCGGAGCGGATCGCCAGGTTGCGATTAATGGAATTGATTTCTGCTGGCGGAAAGAAATCGTTGGCATGAGCCAACTCGTGATACAACAAGATCGCTGTGCGTAAGCTAATGCTTTCCAGGTTACGTTCCATGGCGCGTATATCAGTGTTATTGGCAACGTATCGCCAGAGAATAATGAAGTTCAGCTTCTTGGCGAATTCACCACGAAAGTCGGGTTCCGTATCTATCACTGCCCGTTCTTCTTCTGTGAGCCACATGCGGTCTGGATCAAGATACATGGCGCCGGTTTGGCTGGTGTAGAACGAGGGTCGGATGTCATAAGAAATGACCACCCCGGTCAGGCCGCGCATCAACAATAGTATTTCGGCTGGCATGCGTTCAAGAATCTCGCGAAACCGAACCCCCATCCAGGGATGGGAAACAATGACCCGGGCCATAATGTCATCGATACTGGGATTACTGGTTTGCATACCGATCAAGGGCACATTGGCAAAGGTGCATGCACCATCAGCAACGCGAACCAGACAATCCATTAGCGGTTCGGAAATGGGTGACGCAACCACGGTTTGGATGTTGGCAGTCCTTTCACCAAGACTTTGCTCTGGTGGTGGTTCGCTCGGCGATGC
>JBKAGC010000032.1:0-21223 GCA_046290215.1 Pseudomonadales bacterium
CTGTAGAGCGTTCTTTACAAGGTGCTGAGGTAAGGTCATCAGAATATGAACAACATCAATAAAGTGAAAACAAGGATCAAAGGTAGGCCAATGCGAGCACTACGCCAATAGGCGGTTGCCCAGAAGAATGCACCGCCCCATAGTACAGGTGTTAACAATACCGCCAGAGCCACACCATCAACAAATTCGCCGGGAACCACTAAACCAAGCAAAATCGCGCTGCTAAGACTCGCCAATCCGCCAACCAGGAACACAAACAGAAACACACCAATATGTGTCGCCCAACCTGCCAGTTTGAATGCCGGTAGTCCGGCACGTTGCCAGGGCGCTTTGGCAACCCAGGCCTCAGCCTCCAATGCGACAAACAAACCCGCCGCTAGAGACATCATCAAAAACAGGTAAAGTGGCCCGAATTCCGGCCCCCAGGCCAATACTGATCCAGCACCGCTCGCAGCAATCACCGTCCAACCAACAATTTTTGCTGATAGTGCAGGCAGTTTGCCCACCCAACTAAGGTATAGCAGACCGATGCCGCCAGCTATGCTGGCGACGGAGATCAGGGCCAGAAACAAATTCATTTAAAACTTCCGCGTAATAGTACCAACTACCGTGCGCTGCTCGCCCGGGAAACAATCCCCACGAGACAAACAAGTGGCATAGTAGTCTTTATCGCCAATGTTGCGGAAATTCAGGGTCAAGTCATATCCAGCCCATTCATAACCCACCATGGCATCCACAACGGTGTAACCATCGGTTTTAACCTGTACTGGGGTTGGCGCGAACGCATTGGCAGCTAAAAAGGCGGTGCCGTTACTTTCGTTTTCACTGGCATAACGAACCCCAACACCCACTCTCAAGCCTTCAATGTCTGACGGCGTCCAGTTAGTCCACAATGATCCAGCATTATCCGGCAGACTTGGTCTTGGCACTGAAACGCCAAACTCATCCACTTCTTCCGCGTCCAGATGGCGATAGTTGAAGTCAAAGGTAAAGTCATCCAGCACAATTAGTGCTTCCACTTCAAAACCGCGGGTTTCAATGGTTAAACCGGGTTGCGTTCGACCTCCAGCAACAAAGTCCACGAGATTGTTCTCTTCCAAATCAAAGTAGGCAAAAGTGATCAGGCTATTACTGCCTTCAGGCTGATACTTAATACCCACCTCAGTTTGCTCACCTTCTCTTGGCTTCAGCGAACTACCGGTGTTGACGTCAGTACCAACGGTCGCGCGAAAGGATTCTGCATAGCTCACGTAAGGATTCAAGCCAAGGCGTGTTTTGTATAGAAGCCCCAGGGTGATAGGTGTTTCATCATCATCCTGATCGTTTACAGCATCTTTAGACTCAACGCTTGAAAATCGCACCCCTGCAGTGGCCACCAAATTACCCAGATACATATTGTTAGTAACATAAAGATCTGACGCGGTAGTTTCATCACTAGACCTGGCGCGAACCGCGTCAAACGCCGCAGCGGTAGGAATTTCCGAACCGTCATAAACTGGATTAAAAACGTTAAAGGTGGTGGGCAGCGCATACAGATTAGCGGAGTTCGTTTCGGTCTCAACATTCTGGTAATTCGCACCCACTAACAACTCGTGCCTGACCTCACCTGTTTCAAAGTTGCCACGCAATCGAATATCAAACGCCTTTTGCTCTGAACTTGCCGGAGCACTGTTCCAGGTACGGCCTACTGCAGTACCATCAGGTAGCAAGCGCGGGGTGCCAGCACCCAGGAAAGAGATCCAGGTCTGTTCATAGTCAGCCTCGTTGTCCCGATAGCGCGCCGTCCCCTCAATTGACCAACGATCATTAATGGCATGAGTACCAAACAAACTAATGGTGGTCGCTTCAGTATCGTACTTATTAAAGCCGGGATCACCGACGTAAAGGTCACTATCAATCTCAAGCCCCGTGCTGGTGGCACAAACTGCCGGCTCTGAGATCGTTACATCACTGTTACCGCACGCGGTTGCAGACAGCGGTAGAAACTGTGCTGCCGTGTCACCCTCGCGCTCCGTGTAGTTCAAAAGCAAAGAGAGGGAACTGTTATCGGTGGTAAAGGTAAGCGAAGGCGCAACCACAACGGCGTCATCTTCCACATAATCTATCTGGGTATCGCTATCCCGATAGATACCAACAACACGTGCTGTCCAACGGCCATCACCGGTTAAATCAAACCCGGCATCCACTGAGGCCTGGTAACGATCATGATTACCTGCTGTGACAACAATTTCTTTATCTTGTTTGGTTGGCCCTGCTAGTTTGGAAACGGTGCTGACGATGCCGCCGGGCGCTGCCTGGCCATACAGAACCGACGCCGGACCCTTTAGCACTTCCACTTGTTCAAGGGTGTAAATATCGACCCGGGCATTGTTATAAAAGCCAAACAGTACCTGTAAGTTATCCTGATACTCTGGGGCATCAAGACCACGAATACTGGTGAAGTCACCCCGGGTTGCTGGGCCAAACGCATTGCCCACGACACCGGCAGTATATTCAAGGGTATTGCTGAGGTTCAAAGCACCGCGATCAAGAAACTCTTCTGCTGAGATAACCGACACTGACCGGGGAATTTCCGAGATTAACGCATCTGATTTTGTCGCACCGAACTTCGATAGTTCGCCAACAACCACCACCTCTTCCATATCCCCCTGGGGATCGGTTTCGGCTGAAACCAGCGAAGTGTGGCCCGCTGCCAGGCTGGCCGCCATAAACATCATCAAATACCGCATGTAGGTGAATCTCATCAATATAAAAACAAGCGCGAATCATATTGATAATATTTCTCATTTGCAAATTATCATTATGTCGGCAGTTTCACTACAAGAACTCACCCCGCTTACCTGTAAAAGCGAATCAGCAGGCTAGGCAGCACCGTTAAGTTAGCCAACATGGCCAATCCCATGGCAATGGCGGTCAAGATGCCAAAGTAGACCGTTGGCAAAAAGTTTGAGAAGGCGAGAATAGAAAAGCCGCCAATAATCACCATGGTGGTGAAATACATGGCTCGCCCGATGGTCAGATGGGACTCTTGAACCGCCTCAGTGACAGACTGCCCCTCCTGGTATTCTTCGCGGAAGCGATGCAAATAGTGAATGGCGTCATCCACACCGATACCGATACAAATTGCAGCGATGGTGATGGTCATCATGTCTAGCGGAATGTTGGCATACCCCATGATTGAGACCACCGATGCTGCAGCGATGATGTTTGGTATCAGGGCCAGCAACGCCAGCTTTATGGAGCGTAGCAATAAAGCAAACATGAAGAAGGTGGCGAGCACCACATACAACAAGGTTTGCTTTTGCGATTCTGCCAGCTGCTGCAACATATCGTTAAAGAGCACCAACATACCAGTCACAATCACCTCGTCTTCGGCAAAGCCCGCTTCGCTTGTGGCGTGCTGGCGCACATCCTTAATTAAATCCAGGCGAGAAAAATGCGGCCCACTTTCCATAATCCGCGCATTAAGCCGAGCATAACCGCTTGCGGGCTTGGCATAGGGCTCAATCAAGCGTTCTCGCACGGTCTCTGGTAGTTGGCCAAGCACATAGGCCAGCTCTAAATTTGTCAGGGCCTCACCTTCATTAAACTCTCGCGTTACCCGCTCAAGAGTTGCCAGGGAAATGACCTTACCAGTCATGCTCTTGGCTTCAAGATTTTCGTGGACTTTGCGAATCGCAGCGATGCGATCATCAGTGAACCAATAGCGTTCCGGCCAATCATCGTCACTGGGCGAAGCAAAAGGATCATCTTCATCTACATAAGCCTCGTACTTGCCAGTTGTAAGTACACATCGAAGGGTAATGTACCTCCGAGGTGCTGGTCGATAAATATCATGCCAGCGTTAATGTCAGTATCTTCATCAAAATAATCCACAAAACGATTATCAAAAGACACCTTACTTAAACCCACCACGGCGACCGCCGCTACAAGCGCAGCAAAGATCAACACGCGACCTGAGTAACGCACACAAAAGCGACTCAATACTACTGTTAGTTCAACCTGACTACCCAGCGTGCTACTTGGTTCACCTTTGCCGAGTACCAGCAACAGCGCGGGGAAAACAATATAAGTCACAAAAAACGCCAGGACGATACCAAGACACATCATCCAACCAAAGTCTTCTACCGGGACAATGCGACTGGCCAACATTGAACCAAATGCAAGCATGGTTGTGAGCGCGGTATAAACACAAGGGGCGAACTTTGACTCCATAGTTTCTAGCACCAGCGCGCTGTGTTCGATCTCAGGATTTTCTTCCAGCAACTCGCGGTAGCGAACAATTAGATGGATAGAGAAAGAAATACAAATAATCGCCAATAAGGAGATGAAGTTAGACGAGATCACTGTCACTGGCTTTTCAAAGAACGACAAAATCCCTACAGTCATTAGAATTGACAACGCACTCACCACAATCGGCAGCACCACCCAGCGCACCCGGCGAAAGAAAAACGCCAGGAACATGACAATTAAGCCAAACACTAGTGAGCCGAACAGCGCCAAATCAGACTTCACATACTTAATCATATCTGCAGCGATCATCGGCACACCGCTAATATAGATTGTCGCATCGTCGTCAAATCGGTCACGGACTTGCCGGACTGCGCTTATGAGTTCAGCGCGGTCGGCAACGTAGGCCTCGCGAGCGGCTCGATAGTCCGCCTCAACTGTAGCCAGCTGCGCCGGATCAACTTGAGGCTCGGCGCGCATGGCGTCACGCTGCTCGCGGAGCTGATTAAGTGTATCGTCTCGCTCAAGATCGATGCTAATTGCCGACGCCGTGCCATCTGCTGCTACCAGATAATTTCGAAACAACGGGCTGGTGGTAAGTTCCTGACGCGCAAGCTCTAAGTCCACGCCTTTATCCCGAAGCGTTTTATAACCTTCCGACATTTCCTCTAAGGGGATAGGCGGACTTTTGATCAAGGGCGCGTCCAGGATTGAAAATACCCCTGCCACGCCTTTGATCTGCGCCACTTCTGCTTGCAAGGCGCTAAGCCGTTGTAGCGCTGCCTCGGCAAACATTGGAGATTCCTTCGGGCTGTAGGCGAGTACCAAAAACTCATCGCCGCCAAACAAATCACTCATCTCAAGATAGGTTGCGAGTTTCGGGTCACCCTGGACCACGAGCGTGTCGGCAGAAGCGTCGAAAGTAAATGTTCTAGCTTGCCAAATCGCCACGCAGGTCAAAGCCAACACAGCCAACAGCAATACTTTCGGGTAACCGAGAAAAAACCTATAAAAACGCGACACCGCAGTCACGCGGCTGGTCTGAGAAGCTAGATTCAAGTTAGTACAACACGCCCTGGCAAAGGCCGCGATTGTACCAAAACCGCACCTGAATACACTGACCCTGATCACGAAAGTGGTCAACTGTTGTGCTGTTGTTATAGTAATCTACTGCCATGATTGAAATAGTCGCCGTTCAAGAACTGCCCGTTCGCCTCCAAGGCAACATCACCAATGCAGTGGTGAATTTCTCCCAGCATGATGTTTCTCTGGTGGCGGTGACGGCCAATCGCAACGGCGCACTCACCACAGGCTTTGGCTTTAATTCTATCGGTCGGTTTGCCCAATCTGGAATTCTAAAATCACGGATCATTCCCCGGATTTTGGCAGCCAGGTCCGAGACCTTACTTAGATCTGACCAGCAGACCCTGGACCCTGGCGCGGTGACTCGCGTTGCCATGCAAAACGAAAAACCAGGCGGCCACGGCGACCGGGCCGGTGCGATTGCGGCACTAGAACTAGCAATATGGGATTTGAACGCAAAACTCTTGGACGAACCCGCTTACCTGACCATCGCAAAAGCGGCAGGCCAAACCGCACCGGATCCCAGAGTATTAACCTACGCCGCCGGCGGTTACTACTATGACGGTAACTATCATGGACTCGAAAACGAGCTAAAAAGCTATCAACGCCTCGGCTTTGAACGCTGCAAAATCAAGATCGGTGGTGCAACCCTGGCGGAGGACATGGCGCGTTTTGAGGTGGCAACAAAGGTTATGGGGGCAAGTTCGTTAGTAGCGGTAGACGCCAATGGCCGCTTCGATCAAACAACCGCCATGAAATACTTGCAAGCCCTGGCGAAACAGCCACCTGCCTGGTTTGAAGAGCCCGTTGACCCGCTCGCCTACCTTGCACTAAGTGACTTAATCGCGGCTACGGACATCCCCATTGCCACTGGGGAGAATCTCTTCAGCATGGCTGATTCGGCAAATCTGTTACAGTTTGCCGGGATGCGCAGGGGCAAAGATCTATTTCAAATGGATGCTGGACTAAGCTATGGACTCACCGAGTACCTCCGCATTGTGGAGTTGGTAAGACAGTCGGGACATAACCTGGACCAACTCGTGCCCCACGGCGGCCACCTGATTAATTTGCATATTGTCGCGGGCCTGGGCCTTGGTGGTTGCGAGGCTTATCCTGGCGTATTCCAACCCTTTGGTGGTTTTTCACCGACCTGCGAAATGATTCGCGGGCGAGTTAAACCCTCTTCAGCACCAGGGTTTGGCCTAGAAGAAAAGCCTGAGCTGGTTCCCTTTCTAAAACAGGTCTTAGCCACGTGACCCGAGTTGCTGTGTTAGGTTGCGGTGCCATGGGATCAATCTATGCAGCGCTACTCGCTGCAGCCGGCCATGAAGTGGTTTGCATTAGCCGCAACCAGAATCACGTTGACGCGATCAATCGCAGGGGCTTGCGGGTTAGCGGTGCCAGCGGCGATCGTACTGTTCAGGTTAAAGCCGTCACGCAGATTCCCAACGAGAAGTTTGAGGTTTTAGTTATCAGTCTCAAAGCCGCCGATATCCCGTTTGTTTCCGCGGCCAAACAAATGCTCTATGAGCAAAGCATCATCGTCACGCTGCAAAACGGTCTAGGCAGTGCAGAAATGGTGGCTGAGTTGCTTGGCAAAGACCAACTGATTGTGGGTATCGCCCAGGGGTTTGGCGCATCATTGGCCGGACCTGGCCATAGTCACCACAACGGCATGAAGGCCATTCGGCTTGGCGCTTTTGAAGTTAATCAAGACACAAATGTTGCTGCCGCAGCCAGACTATTTACTGCAGCGGGCTTTGACACCGAGCTTAGCCATGACATCACAGCGGTGCAGTGGGAAAAGCTAATCTGCAATGTGGCCTACAGTGGCCCCTGTGCACTTACCGGCATGACGGTCGGTGAAATGATGGACGACCCTATTATGGGTGAAGTGAGTCGAGCTGCGGCCGTGGAAGCATTTGACATCGCAAAGCTGCGCGGCATCAAATTATCATTTACTGACCCCATCGCCTATGTGCGCGACTTTGCTGCAAGTATGCCGGCAGCAAAACCTTCCGTGCTGCTCGATATCGAAGCTGGGCGTCGCAGCGAGATCACTGTGATTAACGGTGCCGTACCACGGGAAGCCGCAAAGGTGAGCGCTACCGCACCAGTGAACGCAACCATTACCGCTCTGGTACAAGCCATGGAAGTGAAATTTTCCGCCCCCACCTGATCACACCACGGCCGAGAAAGAGAAGTGTTTCAAGTCATTAGCACCATCTATTTAGCGCATTCGCGAAACTGTTAAGCGCTCTTTATCTAGCAGGATTACCGTACACTAGCGGCTTTTAAATGAAGCAGAGTCTTGCCATGCAATATGATGAAGTCGTTCTAGGTCGCCGTAGTATTCGCGGCTACAAACCAGAGCCAGTGCCACGTAAATTGATTGAAGAAGTGCTTTCTCTCGCCATGCGTTCACCATCTTCCATGAATACCCAGCCGTGGAATTTTACTGTGGTTTCCGGCGAGGTCCTGGATCGTATTCGCGCTGGCAATACTGAACGCAATTTGGCCGGCATACCCCATTCCCGGGAGTTCCGCATTGGCCAACCGTTTGCTGGTCAACATCGGGAGCGCCAGATTGGCGTCGCCAAACAGCTGTTCTCAGCCATGGGGATTGCCCGTGAAGACAAAGAAGGTCGTCAAGACTGGGTGCTACGGGGCTTCCGCCAGTTTGATGCGCCAGTTTGTGTAATCATCACATACGATAAGGAACTCGCCGACAGTGATGACACGGCATTTGATTGCGGCGCGGTCACGACTGCCCTGGTTAACGCGGCCTGGTCGCGTGGGCTGGGTTGCGTCATCAATAGTCAAGGCATCATGCAGTCACCCGTGGTTCGCGAACACGCCAATATCCCCGACGATCAAGTGATTATGAAAGCGGTTGCACTGGGTTGGCCTGATGATAGTTTCCCGGCGAATGCCGTGGTGTCGGAACGTAAATCCGTAGATGAAGCCGCTCGATTTTTGGGCTTTGACGACTAGTCCACGCGAAATAAATCCCATAGCGCGTCTTAGACGCGCATGGGTTAAACGTTGTCCTGCGCGGACTGGACTTGAATCAAGCGCCGCGTAAAGTCTGTACCCGCCTCTAATTGCTCTATAGAAATAAACTCATCTGGCTGATGGGCCTGGTCAATAGAGCCAGGCCCACACATTGCCACGGCAAAACCGGCCTGTTGGAATTGACCTGATTCTGCAGCGTATGGCGCAACCTCCGTATCGTTTTGCCCGGAAAGTTGTTTTGCCAACAAGATCGCCTCTGAGTCCAGTGGCTCGGCAAAACCCGGCACATGGGCATGAACATCAAGTTCGACTCCGGTATCCGGATGAATCGCGCGCATTTCAGGCTCCACAACTTCACGAATAAAGGCCTCGTACTCGGCAAGATAGGTTTGTGGATCTTCACTGGGCAACGCGCGAATATCAGTAACAAAGCTACAATGGCGCGCGATAATATTGTGCGCGGTACCGCCACTCACCACGCCACAGTGCAAGGTTGTATAAGGAGGTACAAATTCAACACCTGGCGCCGCTTCGGCGGCATTTTTACGCTGCCGCTCGCCCAGCCAATTAATCAATCGACCTGCAACCATGACGGCTGAGACGCCCCGATGCTGCTGACTAGAATGGGCCTCAATGCCAGTTACATGAGTATCAAAATGTAAAATACTCTTGTGACCAGATACCACACGCATACTGGTGGGCTCGCCAACGATTACCGCCCGGATGGGTGGTAAAACTTCTTTTATCTCATCAATCATCTTCGGCGCACCGAGACAGCCAATTTCCTCATCGTAAGACAGCGCCAAATGGATAGGTCGCTTCAGATTGGTCATCTCAGGCACTAACGCCAGTGCAATGGCGCTAAACGCCTTCATATCACAGGTGCCTCGGCCATAAAGGAGGCCGTCCTTTTCTGTTAACGTAAACGGGTCTGAATGCCAATTTTGATCTGCCACAGGCACAACATCAGTATGCCCTGACAACACCACCCCGCCTGGCACATCTGGGCCAATGGTGGCGTAGAGATTTGCTTTGTTGCCGCACTCACTCACCACTCGATGGGACTTCACGCCATAGCTATCGAGGTAGCTCTGGACGAAATCGATAAGTTCAAGATTCGATTCGGAAGAAACTGTCGCAAAGCTGACGAGCTTCGCTAACATTTCGCGCGGTGTATAAGTTTCCGGCTGACTCATTCTAAAACTGGGAATCCTGAGCAGCGACTTTCGCCTCTTCCAGGTCTTCTTCAGTGAGGCTTAGTTCACCCGCCACCTTGGCAATAAACTGCTCTTCATAGCGATCCAATCGACCGTCGGCAAAGGCGACCACCCAGAGATATTCCACCAGCTTCTTTTTGTCGGCATGGCCATAGTTGTCATTGATCATGGCAGTAAACTGGCTAACGCCGCCGGCCTCAGCCGTGGCGGCATCAGCAAGCTCAACAATTTTTTCGAGCATATCATCGGAAAGATCAAAGGTGTCTTGCAGCATGGCTTTAATCACTGCCCGCTCTAACTCATCTTGCTCGGAATCTGCTTTCGATACTTCAATCAACAGGGCTGCAGTGGCGTACTGGATACCTACTGCTCTTTCATACTCATCTGCATCTTCTGCCGGTAACAGTTGCTCTTCGAAAAAGGCCTTTAGGCGATCGTTCATAGTGACAAAGTCCTACTTGCTGAGTGATAGAAAATCGCGATAGCTCATCATAAACCAGTTTGCTATGAAGTTTCTGCACTTGTCATTATCCTTAACTGTCTTTGGCTGTCCCATCAGGTGATCAGCGAGGCTATTGAAGCCATTCAAGGGCGTGGCCATGCGCTAAAATCTCGTCAAAATTAGGAGCTACTAAGAAAATGCCGGCAGTGACACCAGAAGCCATCAACACCTTTCTTGAAGATGCCTTTGGCAGCTTGAATAGCCGTTGCATTGAAGTAGGCGATACTTTCGCAGTAGCTCGCCACGAGGCGAATCAAGATATGCTGCGTCCTGGCGACATCATCTCTGGCCCAACCTTATTCGGCATTTGTGATGGTGTGCTCTGGTATGCCCTATTTGGCGCTGTAGGGATTGAGCCCATGGCACTCACCAGCGAACTGTCGATCCGCTTTCTTCGGCCTGCCAAAGGTAACGTCGTCCTGGCCCGCTGTGACCTACATCATGTGGGTCGCCGTTCCGTGATCGGCAGCATTCGTTGCTGGATGGAAGATGCTCCTGACAAAACCGTGGCAGTAGCACAAGGTACCTACGTGAGACCACAGCCTCAGTGATAAGACTGCCAGACACTGCTGCATAAAATCGCAGCCCGCGATGCCCTCCCCTGCTTTGAGAAAACAGGCTTAGGTGCCAATAATCATGAAGGTCCCCAGCGCACGGCAAATTTCTTTGTCCTTTTCGTCCACAACGCGACTTTCCACCACGGCTGTGCGCTTACCTTTGCTTACCAGTTCTGTGTGACACATTAATGTGCCAGCCACTGCCGGCCGCATATAGTTAATTTTTATCTCGATGGTTGAACAGATTTCTCCCGCCGCTAGCGTACTCGACACCGCGGCCCCCATACCGGTATCCACCAGCGAGAACACCACGCCACCATGAGCAATACCGTGGGGATTCATATGGTGTTCATTCAACGTGATCTCACACTCGCTGCGGCCATCATCTCGAGACGTCACCGAGAATCCTAGAAGATCAGCAAATGGAAATGGCAATGGTTGCTCAGACATAAAACTCCTTAGTTTAGCGCCAACTAATGACGCTGTACCTTCATGTACAGGGTTGGGATAACTGAAATAAAAAACACCGCGGCAATGAGGATAAATCCCTCGCGAAAGGCCAGGGTTCGCGCCTGGGCATAAATGGCCTGGGACAAAAAGCCGAACGTCATCGGAAATTCGCGCAAATACTCAAGCTGCATATGAAACACTGAATCCTGCAGTGTGTGCAGCATCTCCATGGTTGCTGGCCGCCAATTTTGAGTACTGGTTAGCTGCTGGCTGTATTCCGCCGTGCGCTGGGCGAGGAAGATCGACAACAAATTCACCCCCATGGCCCCGCCAAGCTGCCGAAGAAAATTCACCACACCGGAACCCTGACTAAGTAGCTCCATGGGCAAGCTAGCCAGCGATGCCGCGTTTAAACTAGGAAATATCAACGCCAGCCCAATTCGACCAATCAATGCCCAGAGCAAAATCAGCGCGTAGGGTGACTGTACATCCACCGAGCGCAACAGCCAGCTCGATAAACCAAACAGAACAAGCCCGGCAATGATCACGTAACGGGGCTGAATTCGATCGCTTAGCGCCCCGGCTAAAGGGAAGAAGCTCGCCATGGCAATACCTGCAGGTAACATCAGCAAACCAGAATCTGTAGGAGTAATGCCCTGCAAGGTTTGCAGAAACAGCGGCAAGATATAGGTCGAGCCATATAAGCCAACGCCAACTACTAGCGTAACGATTGAGGCAGCAAGAAAGCGAAAGTGTAAAAACAAACGCAAGTTGAGCATGGGTTTTTCGACCTGGCTTTCCCACCAGATAAAAACCACCAACGAGATAAACGAGGCGCCAAACAAGCCAACAATATACTCAGACCACCAGCCTTCCTTCTGACCGTTACTAAACGCGGTTAATAAGGCCACGAGAAAAATACTGGAGAGAATTGCACCAAGCCAATCAAATTTCGGAATAGGTCCACCGCCTTCACGCTCTGGCATAAACATCATCGCCAACGGAATACTGACAAAGGCAAAAGGTACGGCAATGTAAAACACATACCGCCAATCAAAATTGTCGATGAGTAAGCCGCCAAGGGTAGGGCCAAGGGCTGGCGCCAACACCACTCCAATACCAAATATGCCCATTGCCAACCCTCGATGCTGGGCGGGAAATATCTGGTAGTTAATCACCATGGCCATTGGCCCCAGAATGCCGGATGCAGCGCCCTGGATCAGGCGGGCGATAATCAGCACCTCAATATTCGGCGCAATGCCGCCAAGAATTGAGCCGAGAAAAAACACCACCATTGAAACGATATTGGTGGCGCGCATGCCAAACGCCTCTACACACCAGGCGCTGAGCAACATGGTCACTGTGCCAGCCGCGAGAAAGCCGGTGCTAAGCCACTGCGCCTCATCCTGACCCACCCCGAAGGCACCCATTACCTCGGGAATTGCCACATTGATAATGGTCCCGGTGAGCAATGTGGCAAAGGAACCCAACATCGACGCCGCCACTGCGAACCAAACATAACGCGGCCCATATAGTTCAAACATCGCAAGGATTCCCGGCGATGCCTGGATACCCTCTGGGACTCGGCTCTGTGTACTGCTACTCATCAGGCCAATGCCTCTAGGAAGACACCGGGATTTGCAGTTCTACCATCATGCCGGGTTTTAATGGCAATGCCCCAACCTCGGTTAAATCCACTCGCACCTCGAGCCGCTGCGTGGTCTTGGTAAAGTTGCCGCTGGGATTAGGCGACGGCAGCATGGCAAATTGACTCGTGGCCGACTCGCCGATTCTCGTCACTTTGCCTTGCAACGTCTGACCGGGATAAGCATCCACCGAGACTTCTACCGGACTACCTACTTTGATGTTGCGAATATCCGTTTCTTTAATATTGGCCTTCACCCAGACATTGTCCGGATTGTGCAGCATGAGTATTCGCTGGCCCGGGTACACATATTCACCGGCGTTGATAAACGTTTCGTCGACCACTCCAGGAATTTGGCTAAGAATTAGGTGGTCATCTAGCCGGGTTGCCAATCGATCTCTTTCAACTTCAAGCTCGCGGCGCTTTTGTCCGGTAATTTCTAACTCCTTGCGCAACACGTCGAGCCGGGCCAGATTAGCCTCAGCACTAAGCACCCTGGCTTTTGCGGCAGACACTTCCGCTTTTTGTCGTGATTCCGCTTCAACCGCCTGATGGTAAGCCGCCTCACGCTGATCAAAGGTTTCTTCTGAAATCATTTTGTCCGCCAGCAATGACGTTGCACGTTTCAGCTCCTTGGCAGCGCGATTTTTCTCAACCAATGCGCCGGACAACTGGGCCTGGGATGCCGCTAGCACTGACTGCTCGGTGGCTAACGCTGAGGCAGTTTGTTTTTCCGCCAGGGTTAACTCTAACTGGCGTTTTTCAAACTCTGATCCCCAGGTTACAAGGCGCGCCTCAATTTCTTTCAGTTGCAGTTCGGTATCTCTCGCATCAATCTTAACCAACAACTCCCCTTCGTTAACTCGTTGCCCTTCTGTTAAAGGAAAATCTACAACCCAACCGGGAATGCGGCTGCTAACGTTAATCATGGTAGATGAAATGCGTGCATCCGTGACGTAGACGTAGTTCGAGCGGTCATAGAACCACCAGGCTAACCAAAGGGTGGACAGAATCAGTAAGACCACGGCAGCAACGTTAGTAGGGGTCCAGATCTGTTTGGTGTCACTCATGTAGCACCTCCTCTGAGCGATTAATACGCTCCAGAACTTTTAAACAAGCCGCGATCTCGGCATCGCTAACATCTCGCAATAGTTCTGCACGAACGCGGCCGGCGGTACGATGTAAATCTATCAGGAGTTCACGGGCAGGACCTGTCAATTCCACTAGCTTGACACGCCGGTCAGTCTGGCTCGGGCAGCGCTTGATCAGGTCTTTCGCCTCGAGGTTATCAAGCAGTCGCACCAGGCTCGGGCCTTCAATTCCCATGACCTCCGCTAGATGTTTTTGTGCCACGGCTTCACCGCACTGCTCTAGATAAAATAGCGTGCGCCAGGTGGCATCAGTGATACCGGCGGGTTTAAACGCTTCATCCATCGCAAACCGAATTCGGTTGCGGGCGTGGAAAAGCTGGGAAACAAACTGCTCACGCGGCTCATTTGACATAAAGTTAGCCTGCAATTAGATAGCATGCTAACTATTAACACAGCATCGATTACTCCTGCAAGGCGGTTGCAAGACAGAACTTATGAAAAGAACTATTTCGGCAAGAGTGGTAGCGCCGCTGCAGGCACTTTCTCAGGCATCACTTTGACGCCAAACTTAGCGGCTTGTTCGGCAATGATTTTGCCCACCAGCTGGGGATTCCCAGGATTAGCCTCGCGAATCTCCGCCACCACCTGATCAAAAAAAGAAGCAAACTTACCCGGTGTCACCACCAGTAGCATTTTTGCTGGTTTATCTTGCTGATTCCAAAAACCGTGAATATGGCCCCGGGGCAAAACCACCAGCCCTCCGGCAGCAACCGTTTTCACAACCTCGCCACTTAAAAATTCCACTTCCCCTGATATCACATAGAAGTGTTCATCTTCGTTAGTATGAATATGCGGCGGTGCACCGAAGGTTCGGGGCGGCAATTCAAGTTCGAGAACTGCAACTTCAGAGGGCGTCGAATCGGCGTCAGCAAGCAGATAGGTGTCGTGCCCTGGAAACTTCACCATCGTGACATCTTCTGCCGACACCACCCTGGGTTGGTGTGCCAATGCAGAAGAGGCCAACAACAACAGTGAAGTCACCAGGTACTTTTTCATCGGACTATTCAGGTGGTGTGCGAATCACCAGGTTGCGAATTTCGGTCATGTCCTCCATCGCAAACAAGATACCTTCGCGGCCAAGACCTGAATCTTTGACACCGCCATAAGGCATATTATCGACCCGATAAGAAGGCACATCACCTACCACCACGCCGCCTACTTCCATTTCGTCCCAGGCCTGCTGCACCTTGTAGAAGTCACGGGTAAAGATACCGGCCTGCAAACCAAATTTACTGTCGTTAACCATATGAATGGCTTGATCCCAATCGGAGAACTTCTGCAGCACAGCCGCGGGACCAAAGGCTTCTTCCACACAGAGATCTTGATCAGTTGGGACATTTTCCATCAGGGTTGCATCGAGCATGGCGCCTTCACGAGTACCACCGCAAAGAATCGTCCCACCGGCTGCGGCGGCGGCTTCAATCCAGCCGTGCAAGCGCTTCGCTTCACCTTCAGAAATCATTGGACCAATAAAGGTTTTGCGGTCTTTAGGATCGCCTTTTACCAGAGTAGCGGTTTTAGCCACTAGCTTGGCTTTAAACTCATCATAAATGTCTTCATGGATCATGATGCGTTGCACGCCAATACAAGACTGCCCAGACTGATAGAATGCACCAAATATGATGCGATCAACCGCATCATCAAGATTCCTGGTATCCGCATCCACCACCACGGCAGCGTTACCGCCTAATTCCAGCACCACTTTCTTTTTACCGCTACGGGCTTTTAGGTCCCAGCCAACACCTGGCGAGCCAGTAAACGACAGCAACTTCAGGCGATCATCCTCGGTAAACAAGTCCGCACCGTCGCGCGAACAAGCCAAAATCGAGAATGCACCCTCTGGCAAGTCAGTTTCCGCGAGCACTTCACCCATAATAATGGCACCTAACGGCGTACGTGAGGCAGGCTTCATGACAAACGGACAACCTACCGCAAGCGCCGGCGCAATCTTATGCGCGGCGAGATTCAGCGGAAAGTTAAACGGCGAGATAAACGAACAAGGACCAATCGGCACTCGCTTCCACATACCTTGATAGCCTTTAGCTCGCGGCGAAATATCCAGGGCCTGAAGCTCCCCGTGCATACGCGTGGCTTCTTCCGCGGCAATTTGAAAAGTATCGATCAAACGCGACACTTCCCCTTCCGCATCATTAATCGGCTTGCCCGCTTCAATGCAAAGTGCCATAGCCAGTTCGTCGAAACGTTCCTTAAAGCGCGCCACACAGTGATCGATGATTGCCTTTTTTTCATATGACGGCATTTTTGCCATCGGCTCAGCGGCGCGCACTGCCCCCGCTATGCCTTCATCAATTGCTTTGGCATCTGCCAGCGCACAGCGAGTAGCCACTTCACCGGAGAACTTGTCAGTAACCTCAAGGTCCTCGTTGGCGTACACCGCTTTGTTGTTCAAGTAGTAAGGATACTTATCTTGAAGCGTGGACATGGAGTCTCTCCTTATTTGAGAAAATCAGATTGCGGCTGATTTTTTCTTAATATCAATATTGAGGATCTGGTCGTTTTCAGCGTAATCCACTGGGCAATCAATCAAATGCACGCCAGGTGTTGTCAACGCTGTTTCCAGAATGCCCGGCAATTCACCTGCAGAGCCAACCCGGTGGCCAATACCGCCATAGGACTCAACGTATTTCACAAAGTCAGGGTTGCCGTATTCCAAGCCCCAATCGCCGAAGCCCATATTGGCTTGCTTCCAGCGGATCATGCCGTAAGAACTGTC
Source organism: Pseudomonadales bacterium (assembly GCA_046290215.1). Taxonomy (GTDB): domain Bacteria; phylum Pseudomonadota; class Gammaproteobacteria; order Pseudomonadales; family Azotimanducaceae; genus JAHRVQ01. The sequence continues at coordinate 16,585 of JBKAGC010000032.1, forward strand.
ATTTAAGATCAGTACGGCAATGTTCATTTTTTCTCGAACAGCTGTTTCTAATTCCTGAGAATTCATCATAAAGCCGCCGTCACCACAGATCGCCAATACTTTGCGGTCTGGATACACCATATGGGCAGCCATGGCGGAAGGTAAACCAGCACCCATGGTTGCTAAGGCGTTGTCCAGCAGCACGGTATTGGGCTGGTGAGCGCGGTAGTTACGAGCAAACCAGATCTTGTAGACACCGTTGTCTAAACAAATCATGCCGTCATCAGGCATGATTTCACGAACCTGTTGCACCAGATGCTGGGGATAAATAGGAAAGCGCATGTCATCTGCACCTTCCATAATATTAGCGTCGTGGTGCTCCCGCACTTCCATCATGCGGCTAAAGTCCCAACCCGCCTCAGCAGCGGTTTTGACTTCTTCTTTCATTTGCCAAATAGCGTTACCCACATCACCGATGACCTCAACCTGAGGGAAATAAACCGGGTCAACTTCGGCAGTGTTGTAGGAAATATGGATCACCTCAGTGCCGCCGTTTTGCATAAAGAATGGTGGCTTCTCAATCACGTCATGACCAACGTTAAGAATCAAGTCCGAGGCTTCAATAGCGCGATGCACATAGTCTCCGGCTGACAACGCCGCACAACCCATAAACAATGGGTGGCGCTCATCCACCACACCTTTACCAAGTTGTGTGGTAACAAAAGGAATCCCGGTCTTATCGATAAACTCAGTCAGCATTTTTGAGGTCATCTTACGATTACCGCCAGCGCCAATAATAATGATGGGCGATTTAGCAGCGTGCAATTTGTCTAATGCCAGGCGAATGGATTTAACCTCAGCAACCGGACGACGGACGCCTGAAGCAGCCAGCGGTCGCTCGTCAGTTTCTTCATCGGCAATATCTTCTGGCAGCTCGATATGCACTGCGCCAGGTTTCTCTTCCTCGGCGATTCGATAAGCCTCGCGAATTCGCGATGGGATATTGTCCCCAGCCACCAATGACACCGCGTACTTGGTAATGGGCTTCATCATTTCCACTACATCAAGGATCTGGAAGCGGCCCTGCTTGGATTTCTTCACTGGCTTTTGCCCGGTCACCATCATCATTGGCATACCGCCAAGCTGCGCGTAAGCCGCCGCCGTTGTGAAGTTGGTTGCGCCAGGACCAAGGGTAGAAACACAAACCCCGGTCTTACCGGTTAAACGACCATACACCGCCGCCATAAAACCGGCGCCCTGTTCGTGTCGCGTCAACACCAGCTTGATCTTTTTCGATCTGCTGAGACTATCGAGGAAATCGAGGTTTTCTTCCCCGGGGATGCCAAAGACGTACTCACATCCTTCGGCTTCAAGACATTCTATAAATAAATCTGATGCTTTGGTCATAACAGCCCCTGCGTTTGCCTTATTGTTTTTTGAGAGGATCCTACCTTAGCGAAATAGCCTCGAGACTAGCAACTATTCTGAGCTGAATTGGCAATAAACTCGCAGGAGGGGCGTTGTCTGCAAAAACGCGCCACATGGGGATACAGAGGGAATAAAGAGAGAGAAAAGATTAGCGCTTGATTAGTTTTTAAGCGCGCGAGCGGTCTCCCAGTAGGCGTGGGCTTTTTCTCGGGCTCCATGCAAAATCGAACCGGTTTCATACTCGCCATCTACAAACGACCCGGCTTTTTCGTTCAAGAGTAGTGCCAGCGCTTGATCAATGTTTTCAATAGCATAGACGTGGAACTTACCCTCAGCGATCGCTGCCACCACGTCTTCTCGCAACATCAGTTCACCGGCATTCGCGGTGGGAATCACCACCCCTTGAGATCCTGTGAACTCGACACTCTGACAAGCATCATAAAAGCCCTCGATTTTCTCCGTGACACCGCCGATGGGTAGGATATGGCCCTTTTGGTCAATCGCGCCGGTCATAGCGAGGTTCTGCCGCAAAGGAATGCCGGTCAAGGCGCTCATTAAACAACAAAACTCTGCACCGGAAGCCGAGTCGCCATCGATGCCGCCGTAGGTTTGCTCAAAAGCAATAGAGGCAGAAAATGCCAATGGATGATCCAGCTTTAGCTTGTGCCGCAGTAAGCCACTAAGAATAAGGAAGCCTTTTGTGTGCACTGACCCTGACAGAGACGACTCTCTTTCAATATTGATAGCACCAGCAGAGCCGGGGCCGATAGAAGCGGTGATTCGCGTTGGGAAACCAAACGTTAAGGGCCCGGCAGTGGCCACGGCCAAACCGTTGACCTGCCCAACCTCTTCACCCTTCACATCAATACGCAAAGTACCTTCCCCGATCATCCGGCGGAATCGCCGCGCCGGCAAATCAGCCCGGCGCTTTGAATTGGCAATGGCCGCACTGACATGATCAGCACTCACTAGCTCAGCTTTTTCACCCTGAGCAATAAAAGACGCCTCTCTGGTAATATCCGCGACGCGGCCAAAACGACTCGTTAGCTGGCCTTTTTGCGAGCAAATTCTCGCGCCGTGCTCAATCAGGCGAGCAATCGCATCAGCGCTTAGATCTAACAAACCATCGCGTTTCACCAACCGCGCCACCACATTTGCGTAAGCATCAAAGCCGGACTTATCGCGGGGCATGGTGTCACCGAAATCAGCGAGGATCTTAAACATGCTGGCAAAGCGCCGCTCATACATATCTAACAACTGGTAGATCTCAGGGTCCCCTACTAGCACGACCTTAACATCTACCGGTATGGGCTCCGGGCGTAGCTGTGTTGCCGACCAGGGCAGCAAATACTCGGACTGATTAATCTCCAGCGAGCCAGACTTCAATGTGCGCAGCAACGCTTGCCAGGCACCAGGCTCATTCAACAAATCCTGGGCTTCGATAATCAAAAAGCCACTGCTGGCTTCTAGCAATGCACCTGGCTTAATCATTAAGTGATCAGACAAGGCCAGGCCCGCGTTAGCCGTAATCGTGCGATCAATCTTACCCACGAGACTGCTCAAATTCGGCGTATTGAGGTTAATGACTTTGCGCCTTTCGTCAGTCTGATGGTGACTGATCAAGTTAACCCGATAAAACCGCGAAAAGTCCTCGCTGCTGGCTTGCTCTGTAAGTCGATGGTGAATCAGGTCCTGCTGTACCCGGGCCAGAAATTCCGCTACTGCATCGATTTGGAAGCGGGTCTGAATCGCCTTGATCCGGGCTTCCACAAACACTGTAGCCTCTTGCATGTAAAGCTGACGCTGCTCATCTCGCTGGGTTGCTTGCTTGGCCTGAACTTGTTCGCCGATTTCGCCAAGGGTTTTCTCAAAACCGGCTATTTTTTCCACGATAGCAGCAAATTCCTCTTCAGGAATTCGACCATCCAGACGCATTTGTTGCAGCTCTTCAAACTGCACGGCCTTGCCTTCGATAACCGGTAAGATCACCGGTATGGTGTTCTGGCCTACTTGCATTGGCACCATCACCAGACCGGCAGCTTGCAGATCCGCCTCGAACGGCTGACCCAGCACTTTAAGCTGCTCTTGATGAGTGGCGATCAGCTGCTTAACTTTGCCCTTAATATAGTCAGAGGACAGAAACTGCGGCAATTCCACCGTAACAAACTCGGCGAAATCATCCATTTGATCGCGGAACTCAAGACCGCGACCACAAGGTAGAGACAGCAGTTGTGGCTGGTCTGGCGCTTCAAAGTTGTGGATATAACAAAGGTCTGAGGCATTCGCCGGTTGCAGCTCCAGATCCTCAATGACCTCATGAATCAAGGCTGTACGACCAAAACCAGACAAGCCGCGGACGAACACGTTGTTACCTTTGAGGCGGTTTTCTAGACCGTATCGAAGTGCGGTGACCGCATCCTCCTGGCCAAGAATATTATCCTGTGGCGACAACTCGCTGCTGCGACTAAAACCCAATGTTTCTGGCAAACAACGCCATCTGGCCGCCTCTGCACTTAAGGCCGTTTGCTGTTCTACTTCTGCTGCAACATGACTGGTCATTTAATCGATTTCTTTTAACCGTGCTTTGATGCGATTGTAGGTGGCTTTAATCTCTTCACCCACCACTTCCACTGCTTCGCCGAGGTCTTCCGCCTGCTCCTCGATATCACCGGCCAAATTGCGCAGCTTATGCTCAAGTTCTGGCCAACGTTTTTCTTCAATATGCTGCCATTCCTCTCTAATTTCAGTGGCAGCCAGATGGATCTGCAGTTTCAGTTCGTCGCGCTGGGTTTTGAGTTCTTGCATATAGGCATCGAAATCTTTCTTGCTCATGGCTTCTCTCTCACATTCAATGAGCTTTCACCATAAGCGGATCCATTTGCACAATCACTGACCTGGATCATAATTCTGGCGATTGCTGGCATTGCGCGTTACCAGCCAGACAACCACCAGAAAGCGTCTAAAGTTAGTCAGGCAGACCCAGGACCCGTTTGGCAATGATGTTCATTTGCACTTCATTGGTACCGCCATAAATGGTCACAGCGCGATCCCGGAGCCAGGACCGGGTGGATTCGATTTCGTCTGCTGAGGCACCCTCACCTTCCCAGACCACTCCGGCTGTACCCCTGAGTTCTGACTTTAGGCGACCCGACACGGTTGCCGGCGAAGCGTCGTGCCGGTTTCACCGATGTCGCCGGGTTCGTCGACGTCGCGGCGCGATTCTGCGAATCCT
>JBKAGC010000033.1:0-21059 GCA_046290215.1 Pseudomonadales bacterium
ACCCTGCAGCATCTTCTAAATCCTTGACCGCCAGAGGAACGCCTTCTAACGGTCTAGCTATGCCGCTAGCAATCCGTTCATCTGCCAGTGCGGCATCCGCCAGGCATTGATCCGCGCCTCGCGGATAGATCAAGGCATTCAGTTCTGAGTGCGTCGCTGCCACTCGATCCAGTGTCGCCTGCATGAGCTCAACGGCGGAGAATTCCCGGGCTCTTAGGGCAGCGACAATTTCAGTTAATGATGGGATCAATAGCTCGTTCATATCAGACTCAATGGCTATAGGCCCCATCAATATACCAGTCAAGATGCTATTCGTAAGCCGTTTTCCTCAAGCAACTTTCCGCTTTGCGTTAAAGCCGCCTCCAGTTCTGTGGCCCCACCGATGTAGCCCCCATCCAACCAAATTTGCGGCATGGTGATGGGCGTCTTTGGGCCAACCAATGGCTTCACCCGGCCCAGCATTTCATACAACGCATTAGGGCTAGCAACGACGTCTTGATACTCATAGGGCAAATTTGCCCCATCCAACAATGCCTTTGCGCGCACGCAATAAGGACAGCCTGGCTTACCGTATACCAGATTCCCTTGAACTGGTTTTTGTTCGACTCCAGCCGCGATCACGGCCTGGGTTAACACACCGCGATTAAGTGCCTCACCCTGACTAACAATCTGGTCATTCACCATCACAATCGGCGCATGCCAACCACCTTTTAATAGCGGCTGCCACCAGTGGCTTAACCAGTCTAGCGTTGCCACTTCAACGTCGTAGGCTTTAAGTTCATTGTCCAGGGTGCTCTGAATGATATCCTGTGTAAGGGTACATTCACCGCAAGGAATATTTACGCGAAACGGGCCCCACTCACCGCCCCAGCGGAACACTGTGATTTTGATCGCTGCCATGATCCACCTCTATCTTTTGAATGCTCAATAAATAGAGGCAGCAGCCCTTGAGTTGTTACATGTCTGCAGCAGATTTTTTTAGAATTTGCTTACAAGAAAAGTCCTGACTATCCCAGGTTAAGCGGCCATCGCTGCCTTTCGCCCAGATCATCACATTACGTCCTTCATACTTTGCGCCGCTCGCTGCCGGTGCAGCAAATGCCAGTCTTTGTCCGCCAGCATAGTTCACCATCGCAGAACGTTTGTGGGTACCTGAATAGTAAAACACGGTTAACAGCGGCTCATTACTCTGGCACTGGTAAGTCACGGGTTCCGGAACCAATGTGGCACCGGTTGCCACTTGTAGTTCGGTAATGCGCACAGCGTAACTTTCACTTACACAAGCATGAACATCGCTCGCCTTCCAGCAGTCGTTGCGACCTTTAATCCAGCCTCGCTGCATGGCCCGCAAACGATCAACATCGGGATCCTGGCTCAGCGCTTTCTTATACAAAGCGTCAAGCTTTTGATCCAACGCGGCAAGTCCGGGGCTACTACAAATCATGTCTTCCACTTCCCCGGCAGCATTATCACAAGCAAAACTCGGTGCCAGGGTCAGGGGTCGAAACTCAAGAATCGCACCATCAGCCCTGGTGGCCAAAAATAACTTACCGTCGCGGCGCACGAAGGAACGCACATAACTGAGATCCTGATTAAAGCGGCCGTCTATGGATTCGGGATGACAGGCGCGTCGCGTTAACGCCACTGGACCAAATTGCAAGTTGGCACCATTTGCTTGCCAACTGCCCCGGCCACGGTTACACGCGGACTTCACCAGTAACTCGCCGCCAGCGAGAAACTGTAATTCAAATTCATCGGCACTCATTGGCTGATACACGGTGTCATCCATTGACTGAATTTCAACCAACTGCCACGCCGTATTACGTAGCTGGCTCATGTCCGAGGGGACGCTCTCGGCAGCCGCGTTGGTGACGGGAGATGGGCTCTGGCACCCGGCGATCAGAGACAGAGCAAGACAAAACAAGAGTGATCGGATCATGGACTTTAGCCACCGGCGAAATCGAGCCTCTATAGTGACAACAGAGCGCGGTCTGGTCTAGTGACTCTACATTTCACTCACAAAAAATCCGCTAACCTGGTCATGTTACAATGCAACAAATTTGCTTCAGGATTCAGTGGTGGCATCAGTTCCGTTCACACAACCCGCAAGGCAAACAACCAGCACAGGGGAGCCCCGTCGGGTTGGCTTTGAACTAGAATTTGCTGGCCTGGAAATGAATGAAGTGGCGAGCCTGCTGGCAAGCTCCATGGACGGTGAGGTGGAACCAAAAACGCACGCGGAGTGCGTCGTCAATGTCCCGGACATCGGCAAGTTTGTTGTGGAGCTAGACTGGGAGTTCGCCAAGGAAACGGCAAAAGAACGCGCCAGACAACACGCTGAGGCTTCCGGCATAGATGCAGCAGATGATCCCTTTATGGAATGGCTTACGCGCATTGCTAGCCAGATTGTCCCCGTTGAGATTGTTTGCCCGCCCATGGCCATCGACACCCTACACCGTCTCGATGCGCCGATTGCGGCGTTACGTAAAGCCGGCGCGCTCGGGACGCACGAATCACTGCTGTATGCCTTTGGTGTACATATCAACGCAGAATTACCCGATCTAGAGGCCCCTACCGTACAGAGCTACTTGCAAGCTTACGCGGTATGTCAGGACTGGTTAATCTCAGCTCATAAGGTTGATCCCATCAGGCGAGTTACTCCGTATATTGACCTATACCCCAAAGATTATTTGCGACAGGTACTGACTTACAGTGGCAATGAGCCCATGGAACAGATCATAGATGATTACCTGAAGTTCAACCCAACCCGCAATCGCGCCCTCGATATGACGCCGTTGTTTAAACACATTGATGAAACTCGCTTAACCAGCCAACTAACGGACACTCGCATAAACAGCCGACCAACATTCCACTACCGCATGCCGAACTGCAACATAGAGCAATCAGGCTGGAATCTACGTCCGAGCTGGCAAGTGTGGTGCGTCATCGAACATCTTGCTAACCATCCTGACCAGCTCGCTGACTTGTCAGCTCAGTGCATAACTCATCTCGACAAAATTATTCCGTTAGAAAGGGCCCCGTGGCATTCGACACTCAACAAGATTCTCGCCGACCTAGAATCGGCGTAACTGGCAATCACAAACGTCTGTCGCCATCCTGGTTCAGCATTCGCTTTTGCGTTTGGCTAGCCGGCGGCGACCCCGTGCGGATTAGTGTTCGTCATCCCAATGACTTAGCGGAACTTGAGGGCTTTATCATCAGCGGCGGTGATGACATCCACCCGTCCCTGTACGGTGAAGAAGGCATGCCAAAGGCAGACTACGACCAGCCAAGAGACGAGCTTGAACAGCGGGTCATCCGCCATGCCCTGAACAATAGCTTACCCATGCTAGGCATTTGCCGCGGCTACCAATTGATTAATGTTTCCCTGGGCGGCAAGTTGCATTCAGACATACGCAAAATGCGCAGCAAAACTTCCAATTTCGGCACCATTTTGCCAAGGAAAACCGCGGTCGCGAACGGCGACACCTTACTAAGTAGGACCGTTAGCTCAAATCGCTTCCGTATAAACAGCCTACACCATCAGGCGGTAGAACAGCCCGGCAAAGGTCTGTCGGTAGTTGCCAAAGATCTGGATGACTTCAGTCAGGCCACCGAGTGTCCTGAGCGGCACATCCTCGGCGTGCAATGGCATCCCGAGTATATGATGTACTTGCCAAGGCAGCGGCGCTTGTTTAAATGGCTAGTAGCCACTGCAGCAAAGCAACGCATTGCACGTAATTCAGCGGCATAAGAAAGGGGGCATTGCCCCCTTTTTGTTTCGTTAACACTGCATGCAGTGAACCTAGTCGTCGTCATCTCGCTTGATAGGAGAACCAATTTCATAACCGTTCTCGTCCATGGCCTCATGCACCGCGGCACCTGTGGCCGCACCTGCTGCGAACCAGCAGCCTTGTAGCGAGAACATGGTCACTAGCATTAACGTTGCGATAAAGCTTTTCTTTGCATGGCTCATAAATCCTCCTTAAGCGGTGTGAGCGCGTTATCTGGATCAAGTGCTACTAATGAGCGGTCTATCCGTCACCCATCTTTTTGGCTTTCTCTTCCAACTCTTTAGCCTTGTCTTTGACACTATTGGCCATGTCTTCAGCCGCCGCCTCAATGTCCTCCACGGCGTCTTCGGCAGCACTCTCGCCATCAATTTCATCTACAGCGTTGCCAAAGCCTTCTGCCACATCGTTCATGGCATCACCGGCATTATCAGCGGCTTGCTCCACTTCTGATTCGTCGCTGCAGGCAGCAAGCAAGGTTGTCAGTGCGGCGATTGCGATTAGCTTTTTCATGGTTGTGCTCCTTGTGGGTACTCTTTGTGAATTTCACTCTTGGCAATTAACTATTCAATCCTCGTGCCAGGTTCGAAAAATCAGCCGGTATTACTCTGTAAAGCTTTAATGGCGGGGCCTCCGCAAGTTGCCCCATCGTTAAAACCAACCTTCAGTGCCAACGGTTAATCTTTGCCGCGGAAAATTCTACTTAACAAAAGGCAAGAGTTACCGGTTAATCGCCTGCGCCTGGCGAATCATTTCTAACTGAAGGTTCAACCCGGCGAGGAGGCAAGGCTGCTGGGTATTTTTGGTTAGATCGGTTAGTAGTGCTACCAAACGCTCGCGAACCTGGTGCTGCTCGCCAATATTCATACAAATGGGGTCAAATGCCGTTCGTATGATGTTTTCAAACAAAATTGGCGGCACAACCAGGCGAACGCTATTCCGCTCATCGCGGAAACAAGTACCAGGTTCACTGTAGTGTCTTAACTCATTAATAATTCTGCCAAGCTGATCTATGCAGGAAAGCGCCGTGTATGGATCGTTAATACCTGGGGACAAACAACGTACAGCCACTTCTGTGATGCGCTCCATAGCAAACTCGGGATCTTCCGCGGGGGTACGTTCAACGCCAGTACGCAAAGCGGCTCGCACCGCAGTTTCCAGCTCCTCATCGGCTTCCCTCAAGGCACCGATAGCCTGACCGGACAACAAGTAGTCACCAACATTCACATCAAGGCGTACTAGATTTTCGGATTTCGCCGCCGCGGCTGCTATACCAGCTTTGTCGATGGTTTGAATATAACCGCCCACTTCCACGGTAATGGGGTATTCACACTGCTCACCCAGCTCAGAACAGTCGCCAGTTTCTGGCTTGAACACGCGCGGAACAACCCGCAGCGCATCCTCTGCCAGGCTGAAAACAATGTAACGGGCTTGCAGCAAACGCGAGGTGCTCTGAATGAAATAGATCAACACCACAAAGCTTAGAATGCCAAGAGCGATGCCACAGGCTACCGACAACTGCATCACCGCGTAACGGTCCTCACGGTTTTCTACATCGGGCATCAAGGTCAACATCAATAAACAGAATACGAAACAAGCCAGGAAGGTGCCCATGGTGATCTGGGTTGCACCGGCACGCAGAAACTTTTCGATAAGACCAGGCCCAAACTGGGCGGAGGTCATATTCAGTGACACGATGGTAATAGAGAAAATTGCACCGGCAATGGTGATGGTAGACCCCGCCAGAGTTGAAAGAATTAAGCTGGCGTTATCGGAACTCATTTTATCCAGCCAGGAAATACTTGGCATTTCCTCTTGAGATGCCGGCCAGATCACCCCAAGCAATAATGCCAACAGGCCAGCAAGTGTCGCCATAAAAATGGGAGTAAACCAAAAGCTCGACCTCAACCTGGCCAGCCAGATAAGACTAATACTCTTCATACTTCCCCTTTCATGGCTCGTTTAGTAGCATCATTACTGAATCAACAAACATGGACTATAAGTTATGGGTCTTGAAGTTACCGGCATTGGCGGCTTAATTCTGCTAATTCTCGATGTCTGGGCAATTATTAAAACAGTGCAAAGCGGCGCCAGCACTGGCGGCAAGGTTCTCTGGGTGGTTGTTATCCTACTGTTGCCACTGGTCGGTTTAATTCTCTGGTTTTTGTTTGGGCCAAAGGGGCCAGCCGAGGTTCCCTAACCGCGGCCTATTGTTTCTGCTGAGTCAGAGCGGATTCCTGCAGTTAAGATAAAACTCATGGCATCTTCCATAGTCACGTCGATTTCTGTAATCCGCTCTCGCTCGATTAGCACAGAATAACCGCCAACCTGATAGCTCATTGGAAAATACACCATAACGCGATCATCCAGGTAATCCCCTAACATTTCCGCTGGGTTGGCGTTCGTGACAAAACCAAGCACGTCAGCACCATCCGCCCATTTCACCAACACGGCCTTTTTATCCTCGCCATCACCTGGCGAACTGGAAATAAAGTTCATAAAGTCTTTGGTAGTAGAGTATATGGTTCTCACCACTGGGAGCTTCTCCAAGGCCCAACTGGTAAACCGAAACAGTACATTCACCAGCGGCACGCGTGTTAGCACGCCGATGACAAAGACCAGGCCTAGAGCCACCAGGGTGCCTACGCCAGGCCAATACCAGCCTTGCGGCAGCATTGCTGCTATCACTCCGCCAACGGCTTTCTCCGATGCCATAACAACCGCGTACGCGATATAGAGGGTTAAGCTCAATGGCACAACCACTCCAAGACCGCGCAAAAACACCTTGCCTATATGATTCAGCATCACTTTACTCCCTGGTTACCGCTCAATGTCTGCGCGAAGCTCGTCGCTACTCATCTGAAATTCTGCTAACACAGCAGACAACTTGAGCGCCGTGGTAGTTGCCGTGATGTCGCGGACGACACCTCTAAGTGCCTGGGCAACTTCACGATCAAGTTCAATCAGCCCGCGCAATTCTTCATTTCGCAGCTGCCCAGAGCTGCAATAAGCCCGGTAACTGGCGCAAGTGTCCCCGACCAGAGCCGCAACATCTGCTTGATTCTCTTGCCCAGGCAGCCGGCGCACCAGACGCTGGCGCTCTAGTTTGACGCGGGTCATAGCGCGCTCAATCTGTGGATTGTTCGCTCGCCGCGCCGTGCAGTGCAAGGCTTCTGCACTGGCCTGACAAATCTCTCTGACACAACCCAGCAAATCCTGGTGGTCAACCGATGTCTCCGCAGCGGATTTAATGTCTAGTATTTTCACAACTCCGATCTTTCAGATTGCTTGCCCGGGAGATTACAATCAAACTTCGTGCCAGCGGGGCAGGGCCTGTACAGTAAGGGTTTGCGGCCTTGTGGTAAGCGATCTCAGGCCGAAAATCGGAAAGACTTACCCATTTGCTTGTCATACTTACCTACCTCACGTAGGCTCCCTCAACTTTTTATGTGACCTAGATCTTGGCAAAACTTAACCTCTTTATCTCTGTACCCGACGCGGATCTACTGAATCAGGTCCTGGCTTTATCTTGCATACCAGATTGCGAGGTTAGCCTCGCGGAATCTGCAGACAATTGGCTACAGGAAGCCGCTGCTAGCGATGCGGACGCTGTGATTGCCAGAGTCGATGGTTTCTCTGCTGATGACCTGGAGCAACTCGCAGAGAGCGGCCTCACAGAGCAGGCCGATGTGATTTTTCTCAGCGATGGTACCCCCAATGAATATGTCGACCAGGCTATGTTAACGGGTGCCAGTTATCATTTGCGAACACCGCTAGAAGCAGATTTTCTCAACGAGCTTATCGAAGAACTCATTGCAGAAACCGCTGCGGAACAAGGCAAGTCGGTAGATGCGGTGCGCAGTGAACTCGATCAATTTGGTTTGTTATTAGGCTCGTCAAAACCCATGCGCAAGCTGTTTAGGGTGATTCGTAAAGCCGCAGCATCCCATGTCAACGTGCTGGTTAACGGCGAAAGCGGCGTCGGCAAAGAGCTGGTGGCCAACACAATCCATCTTATGAGCGACCGTCGTGATCAAGAAATTATGACTTTAAACTGCGGCGCTATTAGCCCAGAACTGATTGAGAGCGAGCTGTTTGGACATGTTAAAGGCGCATTTACCGGCGCCACTGAAACTCGCACCGGCATTTTTGAACAGGCCGACGGCAGCACTTTGTTTCTTGATGAAGTGACTGAAATGCCATTGGAGCAGCAGGTCAAACTACTCCGCGTGTTAGAAACCGGAGAATTTAAAAAAGTTGGCAGCAATGAGATTCAGCACTGTGATGTCAGAGTGGTTAGCGCCACCAATCGCGATCCTGCCCAGGCGATTAACGATGAGATTTTCCGCGAGGATTTGTACTTTCGTCTTGCTCAATTTCCCATCAAGGTGCCGCCGCTTAGAGCTCGCGGGGAGGATATTGTCGGTCTTGCGCAACACTTTCTGGCATACCGCAATAACGAGGAAAACACCGCCACCGTGATCTCTGAGGCAGCTCTGGAAAAACTCAGCAGCCATGCCTGGCCGGGCAACGTTCGTGACCTGAAGTACACCATCGAGCGAGCTTATATTCTTGCGGAAAGCGTGATCGAGGCTAACCACATTTTGCTAGATAGTCTTGAAGAACCAACCACCAGCCTCAGCGTTCCAGAAGGACTTAGCCTGGAAGAGATCGAAAAGCAGGCAATCTTGACGACCCTGGATGAAACTGGCGGTAAGAAAAATGAAACCGCTGAACGGCTGGGCATTAGCGTTAAGACGCTTTACAACAAGCTTGAAAAATATAAAGCCGACGAAAGCTAAACCGTAACATTTACCCGCCATCGGCAAGTATTTCCCACTAAAGCCCGCGCGATCACGTTATCACTCCCCATACCCCTGCGATTCCGTTAGTTCTCCTGCTGGCACGGAGATTGCTCCTGACTGGAGAACTACAAGACCATTAGGCACGGTAAAATTGTTATGCGTGGTTTCGCGAGAAACACCAATCTTCTCTGCACAAGCCTTTTATGTTGGCTCCTGGGTAGCGCTTTTGCCCAGGCAAACACTAAAACGGACATCGCTGAAACACCAGCGGAGAACCAGGTGGACGCCCAGCAGGTAGAAGACCTGATCGTCACCCTGGAAAGTGAAACCGCCCGCGCCAACCTGATTGAGCAACTCAAGTTACTCACCAATGCCAACGACTCAAGCCATGTATCATTTTCGTTTAGCGAAAGGTTCCACATTGACGAGACCAGCAGTGATTTGTTTCGCGACTACATTCAACTGATTCAGCGCGCCGATCTGGACAGCTCCATCATCAACAAGAGCCTCTTGCTACTACTCGTATTCTTCGGTTGCTACGGCTTTGCCTATGTAAATGCGCGTTTGTCACGTTACCTTAACTCAAGGCTTCAAGGTTTAAGGGACAGCCTGGAGCTGACGCCCCGGCGCTTTGCCGCGCTGTTCAGATTACAACGGGTCTTTGGTGCTTGCGTCGCGGTCCTACTGCTTTCCTATACAGCCTACTCCATTTTGTTTTCGCCGCCAGACTCCATCCGTTTCGGCATGTGGGGCCTAACCGTTGCAGAATACACCGCGATCTCTTTCGTTCTGGTGTTCCTGGTGACTTTGACCTGGGAGTTACTCAATGGTGCTTTAGAATATGGGATGGGGTCACGCTCATCTATCAACTCCAGCCGCGTCGAAACGCTTCTCCCAGTCATCAGGAACACAGCTTTCTTCGCCATTGTCCTACTCATCTTTCTCATCACCATGTCCGAACTGGGCGTCAACATCTTGCCGTTGCTAGCCGGCGCCGGTGTCGTCGGCATCGCCGTTGGTTTCGGTGCACAAACCATGGTCAAAGATTTTATCTCTGGCATTACCATCGTTTTGGAAGACTTAATCCAGGTGGGCGACATCGTCGCGGTGGGCAATCGCGAGGGCAAAGTGGAGCGTATTACCTTGCGTAAAATTCAGCTACGCAGCCTGGATGGCGTGGTGCATACGGTGCCGCATAGTGAAGTCACGGTAGTGGATAATTACACCAAAGACTTCGCTTATTATCTTATGGACATCGGTGTTGCATACAAGGAGGACACCGACAAGGTGGTTGAGTGTGTTGAGGCTGTAGACCAAGACATGCGTGAAAGCGACGAATTCGGCTCACTGATTCACGGCCCCATTGAAATTCTTGGCGTCGATCAGTTTGCTGACAGCGCTGTCATTATCAAAGCCAGAACCAAAACTAACCCTCACGCCAAGTGGACCGTGGGCCGCGAGTTTAACCGCCGCATTAAGCAGGCGTTTGATAAGCAAGGCATTGAAATACCCTTCCCCCATCGAACGGTATTTTTACACGAAGATCCTGGTAACCAGCCTGGCAAAGAGCCACAGGAGGACGAGGCCCGGCAATCTCGTGAATCTTAATCCGGTGCTATACTTTTGCTAAGAGCGACCCGGCAGCAGCCGCATACATTTAACTTATGTCTCAAATTGAAGAACGTCGAATCGATACCCGGGTACCCGTGGATATTTTTAACATCCGCGGATTTATTCAACCGGTAAAGGGTTTCTCTGACATTATTACGCCCGTTGGTTCGCCACTTGAATTCCACATGGTGGATTTTTCTTCAGAGGGTTATCGCGTTCAAGTGTATGAACCCGTCAAAGCCGGGGAAAAGATTCTGGTTAATTTCCAGGGCATTGGCGAGTGGGGTGACTTCCTTGACGTCAATGAAGATGAGTTTGCGCAGCTAGGCCACATCCTCAGGGAAGGCAACGACATCAATTGCCTGGGTGTGGTGAAGTGGCGCGAGGGTATGAACGCCGCGAAAGGTTTTCAGATCGGCATACACCTGCGGGAAGCAAGCCTACAACACAAGTTTCACCGCTACTTTGCCTCGGTGATCAGCTAGCTACACCAGGCTACTCACAGGGTCGGCTATCCCGCTGGTATAGGTGATCGGCAATGGTTACCATCACGTAACAGCTACCGTCATTCACAACATCATCGCACCTCAGAAACGTCGTGCCGACCTCTATGGAAAAAACGCTTTCCGAGCAAATTTATGGTTACCTCGCCGATGATGAGGACGCTAGAGTTTGCAAGGACATTCCCGACGCCGCCTGCAACGAGCAACCGATCTCGTTTACCTTGCAACTGGTCTCGCAAAGCTTATCTAAACTCGCCGATACGCTATCAAGCGCTAAATTAGTTCTGGCATGGATTCTCTCTTCACTAGGTGCGCCGGCAATCTTCTTGTCACTGCTGGTGCCTGTTCGGGAATCGCTGTCGCTGCTGCCACAACTTTTTATTGCTCAGGTAATTCGTGAGTTACCCGTCCGCAAGTGGGCCTGGGTAGCTGGCGCCATCGGCCAGGGTGTTGCACTCATTGGTATGGTAATCGCGATTGGTCAATTAACCGGAGCGGCCGCTGGATACGCCGTGATTGGCTTATTGGCATTGCTGAGTTTATCGCGCGGCATTTGTTCAGTGGCCCATAAGGATGTCCTCGGCAAAACCATTTCAAAATCCCGGCGCGGCCGCCTGACTGGCACCGCAACCACCATATCTGGAGTGATTGCCCTCGGTTCGGCAGCGCTATTAATACTCGGCCTGGCACCGGAAAACCTTCAGCTGTATTCCGTCATGTTACTTAGTGCCGCTGCCTTGTGGATGATTGCGGCTTTTACATTTGGTCAACTGCCTGAAGTGGCTGGTGCCACGGAAGGTGGCGGCAATGCATTTTCTGAGGCGCTGCAAAGCTTGTCTTTGCTGAAAACTGACGACGATTTTCGCGCCTTTGTCATCGCCCGTGCCTTACTGATTGCCACCGCTTTCGCCACCCCTTATCTCGTCATCTTAATCCAACAATCAGGCAGTGGCGCCCTCACTGGTCTTGGTGTATTAATCTTTGCTGACGGTTTAGCCGCCATGAGCTCCGGCTATTTCTGGGGCAAACTCTCAGACACTCGATCTCACCATGTCATGGCGCTTTCCGCGGTATTGTCAGTATTAACTATTGCCACAGCCATCGCCTTGTATACCTTCCAGCAAAACCTTTTTACCCACTACTTCGTTGGTGGCAGTTTGCTCTTTCTTGCCTCTGTGGCTCATCAGGGCACTCGCGTTGGCCGCAAAACTTACCTTGTTGACCTGGCCAATTCAGACAATCGCGCCCAATACACCGCCGTGGGTAACACGGTGATTGGCGTTATGTTGCTCGTTGGCGGCACTGTTGGCATTGCTGACGCCATGCTTGGCACCATCTCGGTACTCTATATCCTCGCTGCTGTGGGCATTCTGGCCATAATGCAAAGCCTGCGGTTAAAAAACGTCGCCGATTAACGACCGCCACCCAACGCGATTACAGTAGTTCTTTGATTGCTGCTTCTATTTCTGCACCCAGGGGCTTCGCGCTGGCAGGGAAATGGACTACCTTTTTGCCATCGCTGGAAACCAGATATTTGTTAAAGTTCCAGCCCGGCGCTTTGCCTGTTGCCGCTTCCAGGCGCTGAAACATGGCGTTGGCAGCATTGCCGCGGACAGGGCTAGTGGCGACCATCGGAAAGCTAACACCGTAGTTCACGTAACAAACATCGGCAACCTTGTCTTCACTGCTATATTCCTGTCGAAAGTCATTTGAAGGAAAACCAACGATCGCCAGACCTTGATCTTTGTATCTAGTAAAAAGCGCTTCTAACTCAGAAAACTGCGGCGTATAACCACAGCGGCTGGCGGTATTCACCATCAGCACCACCTTATTTTCAAATGCCTCACAGAAGTTGATGGTTTCCTGGGATCTGAGCTTACGTGTTTCGTAGTTTAGAATATCAGGACAATCAGCAAACACAGAGCTGCTGTACAGTACTAACATGGCGGCAGTGAACAATTTCATGGCTGAGGGTTTCCTGGATGTTTGACATACCCTATGACTACGCGAGAAGCGTTGCCCTGGTTTGCCTGCACGCTGGATGGAGCAGGTTATATCGAGCCCTTTCGCAATCACAAGCCGATTGACGCAACCAGCCAGCGACGCTTCAATATCCCCATGGTAGAACATCGAAAGCTCATGCTTCTAGCGCTGTGGGCGGGTCTGTTGCCGCTCCTGGCCATCCATGCGTCTTATCTTATTGCCGCAAGCCAGGGACACGTACCCTGGTGCATTCCTTACTTTGATTCCTGCACCTCCATTAGCGCAACAGGACGGCATGGCATTGCCTACGGTTGGTTTAAGCTCACCATGATTCCGGCGGCGATCATTCTATTCCTATTCTGGCGTGCCTTGTTTGCCTGGCAGGTCAGCAGCAGCGCGCAGCAACAACGCGCCATAATGGTCATTGGTTGCATTGGCGCCGTTTGCCTGGCGATTTACACGATAGCGCTGGGAGAAGCCGGCGACCTATTCCGCCGTCAACGTCAGATCGGTGCGACGGTCTATTTCACCTTTACCTATCTGGCCCAGTTGCTATTGGTGGCCTGGCTATTCCGGTTTAGACCAACTGAAGGCAAGTCAAACCTCTGGCTTTATACAATGTTCGCGTTCTGCATTGCTTGCTTAAGCATCGGCATCGTCAGTCTACTCATCGATGCTTACACCCACTGGCACGACAACGTTGAAGATGCCATTGAGTGGATCCTGGCACTACTCATCGACCTTAACTTTCTCGTATTCTATGGTCACTTGCGTGGCCTTCAACGTCAGGACTATGCTCTGCCCAACAAGATTTAAGAACCATCACACGGTGCTATCTCGCCATGACTACTGCCTTTACCCATTTGTTAGACAGCGTTGAGCTTCCACCGAACGCCAATGTCCAGATCGCTGATAACGGCGAACCTATTCCCAGCCGCTTTTGCATAGGCCAGGCGGCAGCAACAGCTCTGGCGGCTTGCGGCAGCGCAGCGGATAGTTTCTGGCAATTACGCGGCGGCCAGCCCCAACAAGTTCATGTGGACACCAGGGGCGCAGCAGCTTCCTTGTTAAGCTTTGCCTGCCAGCGTCTGGACGATGATTCACAACCAGAGCGCGATCCAAACCGGCCACTGGTAGGTTTTTACCAGACTAAAGATGACCGTTGGCTCCATCTACATGGCGCGTTTCCGAAGCTAGCAGCAGGCACCTTAGAAGTTTTGCAATGCACTGGTGATCGCGATTCCATTGGAGCAGCCGTTGCCGAATGGCAAGCCCAGGACCTTGAGGATGCCCTTGCCGCGGCGGGTATGTGTGGGGCTATGGCGCGAACCCGAGAAGAATGGTTATCACATCCGCAGGGCATTGCTCTGCACAACGTCCCCGCCATTGTGATTGATAAAATCGGTGATTCGGAGCCTATGCCACCGCCTGCAGCCTCGCGACCCCTTAGCCAAATCAATGTACTAGATTTAACCCGGGTGCTGGCCGGGCCGACCTGCGGTAGAACACTGGCCTCTCATGGGGCTAATGTCTTGAAGATTAACAGCCCTAACTTACCTAGCGTGCCGCCTTTTGTCATGGACACCGGGCACGGGAAGCGCAGTGCGTTTTTAGATTTAGACCAGGCCTCGGACCTGGAAACACTGCATCAACTTATCCAGACAACCGATATTTTTAGCCAGGGTTATCGTAAAGGGGCGCTGGACAAACGAGAGTTAAGCCCAGCGGCACTGGCAGCAACTCGCCCCGGTATTATCTATGTTTCCATTAATGCCTATGGCCATGTTGGCCCATGGGCGCAGCGACCTGGCTGGGAACAACTAGCGCAAACCGCCAGCGGCATAGCGATTGATGAAGGTAGTGCGGATAAACCGCAATTGATCGCAGCAGCCGCTACGGACTACACCACCGGCTACCTCGCTGCCTGCGGCGCTATGGCAGCACTCAACCGGCGGGCACTACACGGCGGCAGCTATCATGTTCAGGTGTCTCTGGCGCAAACCGCAAACTGGTTGTACAGCTTCGGTTTTAATAAACAAACGAATGCTGCGGAAGGTTTCGGTCCACAGCTGGTGGCGCCTTTTATGACCAGCTCAAATTCAGGTTTCGGCAAGCTCCACCACCTTGGGCCGATTCTCACCATGTCAGAAACACCACCCCGGTGGGAACAAGTGACCGTACCTCTTGGTAGCCATATTGCCAGTTGGTAGTACCTTTACTTACTCTGGCCAGTGCCGGTGATGCCGATCAATTACAAAGTGGTGTTCATGAACTTTCGCCGGATGCACATGACCACGGCCGTCTTCATCTTCGATGGCCGGGTGTAACTCATCGTTCGCCATCTTATGTTGGTGGTGCAGCTCTTCATGTTCGTGGCGCAAGCTGAATCGTTCGTGTGCTGGCCAGGTGAATATCGCAACCAAAAGAAATACGGCACCGATCAGAGCAATCATTAGCCCGGCCACCGGTACGGTGAACTCCGCGCCCAGATAACCCACCAAGGGGTACGCAAACATCCAGCACAGGTGGCTCAAGGAAAACTGTGCGCTAAAGTAGGCTGGTCGATCTACCGCATTGGAAGACTGAGTAATCACTGAGCCAACGGGGGTCTGCGCTAACGACAAACCAGCCCCCACAAAGCCTAAAATGACACAAAACTGTAGAAAATCAGGCGCAAACCACAAGCAAGCAGTTGCCAACAAACCCACAATTACACCCGCTAACATAATGGTTCTGGCGCGCATAAACTCCAGTAATTTTGGCACGGCTAGCGCCACGGCCATTGATCCTATACCCGACACTGCCAGCGCTAACGCCAGCATTTCGTCATCTAGACCAAGATCACTTTTCACGTAAACCACGCTATTGATAATCATCATAGCGCTCACCCCAGCGATGGGTAAAAACAGGAACAACACGCCTCTTAGGCGCGGGGTCCGCAAATAGGACACGATACCAAAGCTTACCTCTTGCCAGGATTGCGCTTCTGGGGCTGTCACTGGCAACTTCAAGCGCGTGGTCACAATCAGCAATCCAGATACAGCAAATGCCAGAGCATTGAGCAAAAACAAATCGCTAAAGGTAAAGACCAACAATGCCAGCCCCGCCATTAGCGGGCTAAGTAGCGATTCCAAATCATACGCCACCCTGGAGTAAGCCAGCGCCTTGTTGTAAGCCGTTTCATTCACCACGATGTCCGGGATCGTTGCTTGAAACACGGGTTTAAAGCTGGCGGAGCAGGCGCTTAAGGCAAACATCAGGACATAGATTTGCCAGACGCTATCCACAAAGAACATGGCACCCACACAGAGCGCTCGAACCACATCAAGACTCACGAGCAAGCGCTTACGCGGAAAGTGATTGGCAAAGCTACCGGCAATGGGCGCGATGGTCACATACGCCACCATCTTCACCACCAATACCTGACCTAACAAAACCCCGGCGTTACCGCCCTCGAGATCATAGGCGAACAAGGCGAGTGCTACGGTGGATAACCCCTGACCAAGTAGCGCGATGATTTGCGCGGCAAACAGGGGCGCAAATCCACTAAAGTTAAATGGACTCGTGTTTTTCATAATTCCAGTATAAAACTTCACAGCCTTTGTTGTGGCGCTTTTTAGACGCACATAAAAAAACGGCAGGGTCTCCCCTGCCGTTTTAGCACCGAACCGTTATTGAAACTTACTTCAAATCAAAACGGTCGTTTTGCATTACCTTCACCCACGCAGCGACAAAATCATTAACGAATCGCTCTTGAGAGTTAGCAAAAGCATACACTTCTGCCACGGCACGCAGCTCGGAGTTTGAACCGAAGATAAGATCCACTGGTGTCGCTGTGTACTTCACCGCACCACTGTCACGATCCAGGCCCTCATAGACGCCTTCTGTGTCAGACTTACGCCAAACTGTGTTCATGTCGAGCAGGTTAACAAAGAAGTCGTTGCTCAGCGTGCCGGGCGCATCAGTGAACACACCGTGGTTACCACTAACGTTGGCACCGAGCGCCCGCATACCACCAAGCAGAACCGTCATTTCAGGCACGGTCAGATTCAATTGATCGGCACGATCAACCAACATTTCTGTAGGTGAACGATAAGCTGCATCCACATTGAAGTAGTTGCGAAAGGCATCAGCACTAGGCTCAAGCAAGCTGAAAGAATTCACATCAGTTTGCGCCTGGGTTGCGTCACCCCGACCGGCTGCGAAAGGCACGTCAACATCAACCCCTGCATCGGCAGCGGCTTTTTCAATGGCGGCTGCGCCAGCAAGCACGATCAGGTCTGCAAGGGAGACCTTGTCTTCACCAAAGTCCGCGCGAATCTCTTGCAAGGTCGTTATCACCTTGTTCAATTCTGCAGGATTGTTAACAGCCCAGTCCTTTTGTGGTGCCAGCGCAATTCGTGCACCGTTGGCACCGCCGCGCATGTCGCTGGCGCGATAGTTTGCAGCCGAAGCCCAGGCAGTACGCACCAGCTCAGGAACCGTTAGGCCAGAATCGAGTACGGCCTTTTTCAGTTTACGCTGGTTGCGATTTGAGATTGAGCTGTACTCAGGTGGCGTTACTGGGTCTTGCCAGAGCAATGCTTCCTCTGGAACCTCGTTGCCCACATAGCGAGCTTTTGGCCCCATATCCCTGTGAGTCAGTTTAAACCAGGCCTTGGCAAAGGCTAAACGATACTCTTCTGGATCCGCCAGGAATCGCTCAGCAATTTTTCGATACTCAGGATCAGCTTTGAGCGCCAAATCAGCGGTGGTCATCACCGGTGGATTACGCTTACCTTCCACGTGAGCATCTGGCACTGCCGTGTGCATTGC
This sequence comes from Pseudomonadales bacterium, assembly GCA_046290215.1. Taxonomy (GTDB): domain Bacteria; phylum Pseudomonadota; class Gammaproteobacteria; order Pseudomonadales; family Azotimanducaceae; genus JAHRVQ01. The sequence goes on from JBKAGC010000033.1 coordinate 17,509, forward strand.
CTCATCCGTTGGAATCCACTGAATCGCACCAGCTGGGCTACGGGTTTGCTGCCATTCCATATTCAGAAGGTTAGACAGGTATAAGCTCGTCCAACGGGTCGGTGCCTGAGTCCATGCACCCTCAAGACCACTGGTGACGGTATCTTCTGAATGACCCTTGCCACATTTGTTCTTCCAGCCCAGGCCTTGCTCTTCTATCGCTGCACCACCGGGCTCTGGTCCCACGCAGTCGGTAGGCTTGTGCGCACCGTGCATCTTGCCGAAGGTGTGACCACCGGCGATCAGGGCAACGGTTTCCTCGTCATTCATGGCCATGCGGCTAAATGCCACACGAATGTTTTTCGCGGAACCTAGTGGATCAGGCTTACCCATAGGACCTTCAGGATTCACATAAATCAAACCCATGTGAGTTGCGCCAAGGGGCCGTTGTAACTTGCCATCCCGCTCCTGGCGGTCACTGGCCAACATTTTCACTTCTGGGCCCCAATACACCATGTCGGGTTCCCAATCATCAGCGCGGCCGTAAGCGAAACCATAGGTTTTAAAGCCCATATCTTCCATACCCACGGTACCGGCGAGAATCATCAAATCACCCCAGGACAGGGCTTCGCCGTACTTTTGCTTTAATGGCCACAGCAAGCGCTTGGCCTTATCCAGGTTACCGTTATCGGGCCAGCTATTCAGCGGGTCAAAACGCATTTGGCCACCGTCGCCACCACCCCGTCCGTCCAGGGTGCGATACGTTCCTGCACTGTGCCAGGAGAGGCGAATGAAAAACGGACCGTAGTGACCAAAGTCCGCTGGCCACCAGTCTTGACTGTCTGTTAACAAGGTTCGCAAATCCGCTTTAACCTGGTCAAAGTCCAGGGTGGCTGCTGCTTCTGCGTAGTCAAAATCCTCACCCAATGGGTTGGAGCGCGCGTCATGATCACGCAAGGGTGCCAGGCTCAACTGATCTGGCCACCAGAACTGATTGGTTTTTGCCTCACCAGTTTTCGCCATGCCTGTGCCCATGGCACCTTTCGGCTTGCTCATATGATCGTCAGCAAGCGCAGCGGGGGAAGCCGCGGCCAGGCCAACGGTTGCGAGCAACGTTACCATTGATCGCTTTAGGGGAAATTTCATAAATGTAGCCCTCTTACTTTGTTCTACATGAAGGTGACAAATTCACCGGAGATTACTCATACAACGGGCTGGATGTTAGGGCGCAAGAAATGTTCAGTACATCGAAATAATATTATGGTTTCGATTGAAATTTTTGATCACCCACGGCATTTTCTGGCAGAGACACAAGACACCAGCAATAAACCTCAACAAATCTAGTGAGTTACAAACCAGGCGAGCCGTGATATAATGCCCTGCATTAACTTAAACCTCATTTAATATCTAACTCATCTGGGCAATGGATGCGTATAAGTAAAAACATCGCCACGCTACTCGGCATTTTTTCCTTACTGTTTGCACTGGGTACGATCTGGCTCTGGTTTCGTCAGGTCAATTTAGTGGCCCTGCCTGAGGATCGTAGCTTCTTTGTTGCAGCGTTTGTTAGCGCAGCTGCTATGGGTATCGTCGCACTGATTGCGCGTAGTCGTTGGTTCGGTGCGCTGCCGGCTCTGCTCGCGATTATCGCTGGCGGCTTTATGACAGCGACTGTTTATATAAGCCCACAACAAGTCGCTGACAATCCCATTAAGGTTGGCGACACCATTCCGACATTTATAGCTCTAAATGATCAAGGTGAGCGTTTTAACTCCAATCGCTTGTCTGGCAAACCGACGCTCATTAAGTTTTTTCGCGGTCACTGGTGACCTTACTGTGTCGCCGAGTTACGGCGCTGGACTGAAATTGAAAACGAGTTTACTGCTCGCGACTTACAGGTGGTTACGCTCTGTACTGACAAACCTGAGGTTATCAGTAAACGACGTGGTGCCCACAGCTTAGATGCTATTATGCTGTCTGACCATGATCTTCGCGTCACTGATGCGTTTGGTCTACGCAATCAACTCACCCATTCTGGCCCTGTCGGCGAGGGTGCAGCGGAGGCCTTGCCGGTGCCAACCACAATGCTGATTGATGCTGCAGGCAAAGTACTCTGGCTGGAACACGCGGACAACTACCAATGGCGCTCTGGTCCTGAGGTCGTACTTAACGCTATCAAGACACATCTTGATGCGTTACCTTAAGTAAAAGCTATAATCCCGCCGGTGCGTTTCGCACGGCTCAAAAAGGCCAGCGTTATACTTAAGGACTTGCCATGAAACTCTACAAGGTCGCACTCGCGCCTAATCCCACCAAGGTGATGTTGTACATTGCCGAGCGTAATGATCTGGGCGCGGCTTTGGATCTTGAGCAAATTACCGTGAACACTTTAAAGGGCGAACAGCGGTCACCCGAACACCTGGCCAGAAATCCTTTTGGCACCTTGCCTGTGTTAGAGATTGATCCCGACCACTTTCTCTTAGAATCACTGTCGATCATCCACTATCTGGAAGAGAAGTTTCCAGACCATGCCCTGGTGACAGGCGCCCCAGAGCATAAGGCGCATGCCTGGGACGTGGAACGTATCGTGGATGTACGGTTTGCAAGCTTGATGGCACGGTATGTTCACGCGGTAAATTCACCCCTGGGCTTACCGCAAGACCCAGAGCTCGCGAGGCAACTGCTCGATGAAATGCAGACACCTCTTAACTTCCTAGAACAACAATTGTCGGATCACAGAAGCCTACTGTTAGGCGAACAGGTGTCTATTGCTGATTGCACTTTACAAGCCGCGTTCCAGTTCATGCGTTTTGCTGAGGCTGACGTGCTAGGTGAAAGACCATTACTTCGCGCCTGGGATGAACGTTACCGCACGCGCCCGGCTGCAACTCAAGTACTTAAATGGTAACGCGAGAAGTCTAGTGTTTGTTTGTCATGAGTAATCAGCCATTTGATGTCATTATCATTGGCGGTGGTATCGCCGGTGTATCACTGGGCGCTTTGCTCAGTAGCAAGGTCCGTACGGCAGTAGTTGAAATGGAGGCAACGCCCGGCTATCACGCCACTGGCCGATCCGCAGCTTATTTTGCACCGGCCTACGGTAACGATGTGATTCGCGCGTTAACCAGGGCGAGCGCAGACACCTATGAAACCGCAGATCTATTCGCCTACCCGGTCATCCGTCGGCGTAGTGCATTATTTGTAGGAACCGAAACACAGTCCGAGAGCATTGCAGTCATGCATGCCGAACAACCTGACTTACAGCGGCTGAACGCAGCAGATCTAAAAAATCAGGTACCGATTTTTCACGATCAGATGAGCCATGGCTTGTTAGATGAGAGCGGCGGCGATCTCGATGTCGACGCCATTTTGCAAGGTTACTTGAAGCTGCTGCGCCACAACGGCGGCGAAATCGTGACCGACGCTAAAGTGCAAACACTGACATACAAAGGCACCTGGCAAATCAGCACCAACAAGAATACGTTTACCGCCCCAATCATCGTCAATGCCGCTGGCGCCTGGGCTGATAACCTCGCCGCAATGGCTGGGCTAAAGCCTATTGGCTTAACCCC
>JBKAGC010000034.1:0-21045 GCA_046290215.1 Pseudomonadales bacterium
AGGGGAGATTTGCCTGAATTCCATGCTGCTGCAGAAAGACCCGCAAGCCATTGACCTGGTGATCAATCATGAGCTTTGTCACTTGCAGCATTTTCATCATGACGCGGCATTTTATGGTTTGCTGGATACTGCAATGCCGGGCTGGAGAGAGGTCGAGAAGTTGCTAAAAGCCCCGCCCGAGTGTGGTGAACCTATTGATAAACCAAGACGCCAGTTGGAGCTTTTTTAGCCCTTGGCCCTTGGCCCTGGTGCTCTAGCAATGGCAAGAGGGTTGGCAGGATATCTTCGAGGATCATTTGCTGGGCCTCGGGTTTTGGATGGATGCCATCGCGCTGGATCAAACTGCTGGAAGTGGCTACACCGTCGAGGATAAACGGTACGAACGGCAAGTCGTATTTCTCGGCAACATTGGCAAACGTCCCCTCAAACGCACTGGTATAACGCCGGCCGTAGTTGGGCGGTAAAACCATACCCACCAGTAGCACCTCGGCACCTGCCGCTTTTGCCAGTCGCGTCATCTCATCCAAATTGGCTTCTATCTTGTCAATCGGATAACCTCGCAAACCGTCGTTACCGCCGAGTTCCAAGATGAGAATGTCCGGATTATGGGCTTCCAGGGTTTTCGCCAGCCTAACCAGACCACCACCTGTGGTTTCACCGCTGACGCTGGCATTGACGACACTGGTGCCCGGATGGTGCGTCTCGAGGTGTTCTGAGAGTAGGTTGACCCAACCAAGACTCTGCTCCATCCCGTAAGCGGCACTGATACTGTCACCAAACACAACTATCGTGCTTGAATTAGCGTATACAGAAGAGGCGTAAAGCCAAAACAGCCCGCCACATAAACATATTTTTAGGTAACGAATGGATACGGAAACAATCATTAAAGCGGTAGATCTCGGTAAGACGGTCAGCACCTCTGAAGGCGAGCTGTCCATATTGAAAGGGATCGACCTTGAAATCAAGAAGTCTGAGAGTGTAGCGATTGTTGGGGCGTCCGGATCAGGTAAAACCACGCTGCTAAGCCTAATTGCTGGCCTTGATGTGCCTTCCCGTGGCGATATATTTATCGGTCCCCATCGCATTACCGAAATGGATGAAGAACAACGCGCCAATGTCCGGGCGGATATGGTGGGGTTTGTATTCCAGACCTTTCAACTACTGGCAAGCTTAACGGCCCTGGAAAACGTCATGTTACCTAGTGAACTGAGCCGGGATCCAGAAGCTGAGAGCAAAGCCCGGGAGTTATTAGCCAGAGTAGGTTTAGAGCATCGTTTACACCATTATCCAAGACAGTTATCCGGTGGCGAGCAGCAACGGGTCGCTATCGCCAGGGCTTTTGCTTCCTCTGTTGAGATCCTATTTGCCGACGAGCCCACGGGTAACCTGGATTCTGAAACCGGTGCGAAGGTAATTGATCTGCTGTTTGATTTAAATGCGGACTTCGGCACCACCTTGGTTCTGGTAACTCACGACCTGCGTCTCGCTGACCGCTGTGATCGGGCAATCCAGATCGCTTCAGGCAAGGTGGTTACGCCGCAAGTAGAAGCAGCGGCGGGCTAATATGAATCCATTACTCGCTCTAAGGTTACTGTGGCGTGACTGGCGCTCCGGTGAATTAACGTTGTTGTTGGCGTCACTGGTGATTGCAGTGGCAACAGTGACCACCATCACCTTGTTTGTTGATCGCCTGCAACAGGCGCTGGTGCAAGAATCCTCGCAGTTTCTGGCAGCGGACCGTGTCATCAGTGGCCGCAGTGAACTAGGGCCAGAGTTTCTTGAAAAAGCGGAAAGCCTAAATCTCGAGCACGCCACCACCTTGAGTTTCTTGTCCATGGTGTTCTCTGCTGACCGTGCCCAGTTTGCTTCGGTCAAAGCAGTTACCGACAAGTATCCGCTGCGCGGCGAATTGATCATATCTGATGAGGCATTCAAGTTTGGCGAGATCGTGACCCGGGGGCCAAAACCCGGCGAGGTCTGGTTGGAAAGTCGCTTACTGCCGTCTTTAGACGTTAAGCCCGGGCAACTGTTGGACGTTGGTGCTAGTAGCTTCAATGTGAGTAAAGCGCTGATCAAGGAGCCAGATCGCGGCAGTGGTGGTGGTTTCAATAATGCTGGCCCGCGCGTCATGATGCATATGGCGGACGTTGCTGCCACTGGGGTGGTGCAACCTGGCAGTCGCCTCACTTATCGCTATTTGTTTCGCGGTTCAGAGGCCGATCTAGAGGCTTTCACCCAGTGGGCAAGACCGGAATTGCCGGAAGGCTTCCGGCTGTTTGGGGTTAAAGAAGGCACCGAGGGCATTGGTAACGCGCTGGAACGGGCCGAGCGGTTTTTGCTGTTAGGTGGCCTGCTGGGTGTGGTGCTTGCCGGGGTGGCGATTGCGTTGTCAGCCCAGCGCTATTCTCTACGCCATTATGATCATGTGGCCATCCTAAAAACCCTGGGAGCAACCCCGAACGGTATCGATGGTTTGTTTATCACCATTTTTGTCGCGCTTGGCATTGCCGCGACGCTGTTAGGTAGTTTGTTAGGTTATGTAACGCAGTTAGGTGTGGTGGCCATCCTGCAGCCTTACATTCCTATTGAGTTGCCAGCGCCAGGAGCACAACCCATTCTGCTTGGTTTAATTACCGGGTTTGTTTGCTTGCTGTCTTTTGCGTTACCGCCGTTGATTCGCCTGCGCGGCATTGAACCGGTGCGAGTGATTCGGCGTGACCTGGAAGCGGCCAACATCAATGACCGACTGGCCTATGGTTGCGGTATTGCGGGTACCCTGGGCTTGATGTGGTGGTATAGCAACGATCTCTATCTCACCTTTATCATTTTCTCTGGCGCTGTGGCCGCCATATTAGTGCTTGGTCTGGTGGCCTATAGCATGCTTCGTTCGGGGCGTTTGTTAGGCATGCAGGCCGGCAGTATCTGGCGTCTGGCGCTAGCGGGTATGCAGCGCCGTGGACAGGAAAATACCGTGCAAATTCTGGTGTTTAGTCTGGCAATCATGTTGCTGTTAATTCTATTTTTGGTGCGTACGGCACTGATTGATGAGTGGCAAACCCAGATACCAGAGGATGCGCCCAATCACTTTGCCATTAATATTTCCCCCGAGGATGTTGCGCCGATTCGCAACATGCTTAGCGACAACAATATTGCGGCGCAACCTTTGTACCCGATGATTCAAGGTCGCATTAGTGCCGTGAACGGTAAAGCCTCCCGGGAATATGATGAGGAAAATCGTGAACGCCAGCGTGCTGAGGGAGGCGAGGATGTCGATGCACCCAGGTCCAGTTCCAATCGTAACCTGACCTATGCGGCAGACTTACCGCCGGACAATGAGATCTTAAGCGGCGAGTGGTGGCCCACCGACTATCAAGGTAAACCACTTGTTTCGCTGGAAAAGGAACTGGCCCTCCGCAATAAGCTAAAAGTAGGGGATGAGTTAACCTTTGAGATTCAGGGTCGGCAATTGGTGACGGAGGTGGCGAGTATTCGCTCGGTTGCCTGGGACAATATGCAACCGAACTTCTACATCATCTTTTCTCCCACAGCGCTGGAGGACTTCCCGTCAACGTTCATGACGAGCTTCTATCTGGAGCGCAGTAATAAGATTTTCCTTAACCAACTTTTGCGTAGCTTCCCCACCATGACGGTACTAGAAGTGGATGCCATCATTGCGCAAATCAAAGCCATTATTGAACAGGTGACCCTGGCGATTGAGCTAGTGCTTGCACTGATTTTGATATCAGGTGGTATGGTCTTGCTGGCGAGTATTCAAGCCAGCATGGATGAACGCTTCAAACAGCACGCCATCTTAAGAACGTTAGGGGCAGGCCGCAAACTGGTCATGGGTAGCCTGGTGGTGGAGTTTTGTGCTCTTGGGTTTTTCGCAGGTTTGCTGGCAACGCTTGGCTCAGAGATCACAGTCTATGCCTTAGAAACCGAGATATTTGACCTGGACTACAATGTTAATCCTATTCTCTGGGTGCTTGGGCCGGCGGTTGGGCTGGTTTTAATTGGTACGGTTGGAACCCTGGCGACGTTGAAAGTGGTTCGTACGCCGCCCACCACAGTGCTTAGAGAAGTTGGGTAATCGTAAAGAATCTATTCCGCGTACCAGCTGCCATCTGGCTTCTTGTTGATCCACAACTGGCTAAACCAGTAAAAGTGCCTGCTGTTTTGCATGGGCATAGTGCAGTTATAACGTGATCTGCCAACGGGAAGTGGCGTTTTGTTTTTTGCCACGAACACTCCGGCGGATTTCTCTTCAAGGCTGGTAGTGCCTCCCGGGCCGTAGCAGGTCAGGGCGTTAAGCCGTAATGACTCAGGTTCATCGAAGGACAGGATCAGCTCGGGAGGATTTTCGTCGATCACAGGCGGTGTTTTGCCTATCCGGGCGGGGAGCGCTTGAGTATGGACTTTGGTTTTAAAGGTCTCGAAGTTGGCGTAGATGCCACTGAGTGGGAATCTAGGCAATAGACGGTGATCTGAAAGCTTGCCGATAGCACCACTTTGCTGGCCAAAGCCCACAAAATCCAACTCATCAATCAGTTCCAGAATTGGATAATTGTATTCGCCATAAGGGTAAGCAAAGTGTCTGGCTGGTGCGTCGAGGTGTTCTTCAAGCAGCGCCTGGGATTTTGTGATTTCTCCTTGCAGACGTTGAAACCACTGTGCATCGGCTTCCCCGTCCAGTTTGCGGAGCATGTGCAAATGGCTATGGGTGTGATTCGCCAGGGTGCCGCCCTGGCGTTCGATACCCCGAAGATCCTCCCATGACAGGTAGCCTTGTTGGCCAACAAATTCTGTGGCGACGAAGATGGTAAAAGGCCAGTTCCGTGCGGTGAGTGCCGGCACTGCGTTATCAAGTAGATTGGCGTAGGCGTCATCAAAGGTAATGGCGACTCGATTGTCATCGCCGATTTCAGGTGTATCGACAATGTCCTGTAAGGCCACGACCTGGAAGCCAGCCTTTTCGAGGTAGTCTAGATGAGCTAGATACATCTCAGGATCTGTACTGGTGATGGGCGGCGTGGTGGTGTCGATGTGGTGATATTGAAGTACCACGGCAGAGTGGCTGAAAGCGCTCAAGAAGCACAACGCCAGGATAAAGATTCGCATAATATTCTCCATAGCTCGACGATTATGCATGGCCGGGGTTAGAATTGCGCGCCGGAATCAACAGGTTTTACCGTGGATAAACAACGATACGAAAATAATAAGCTGCAAAAACGCCTCCGCCGTGATGTGGGCAAGGCAATTGCGGACTTTGGCATGATCGAAGATGGTGACAAGATCATGGTGTGTATTTCAGGCGGTAAAGACAGTCTGACCATGCTGGATATCTTGCGCAATTTGCAGAAGCATGCGCCCATCAATTTCGACCTGATAGCGGTCAATCTTGATCAAAAGCAACCTGGCTTTCCAGAAGAAGTTTTACCGGCCTATTTTCAAAAGCTAGGTGTTGAATACACCATTCTTGAAGAGGACACCTACTCGCTGGTGACTGAAATGGTACCCGAGGGCAAAACCTATTGTGGTTGGTGCTCTCGATTTCGCCGTGGAATCTTATACAAGCATGCTCAAGCCCAGGGCTTTACTAAAGTTGCCCTTGGCCATCATCGCGACGACATCATCGAAACGTTATTTTTAAACATGTTCCACGGCGGCAAGATGAAAACCATGCCACCTAAGCTGCTCAGCGACGACGGTCGCAATGTGGTGATACGGCCGCTAGCCTACTGCCGGGAAGCGGACATTGAGGCTTATGCCACCATGTGTGAAATGCCCATCATTCCGTGCAACCTTTGTGGCTCTCAAGAGAATCTGCAACGCCCCATGATTAAGGCCATGCTCCAGGAATGGGAGCGTCATTCACCGGGCCGCCTGGAAAATATCTTTCGCGCTATCTGCAATGTAGTACCTTCCCATATGTTAGATACTGAGTTGCATGACTTTCCTGGACTTAAGCCCACCCGGCACCTGGATGTGGTGCAACTTTAACCCGGGCTTTGTGAGTCAGTTGCTTTCTGCTCGTGATGATCGCCGCGGTAGATCTTGATTGCATCTACAAAGTTCTGCATCGCGTCTGTAAATTCGCTTTGTTGTTGGTGGCTTAAAGTTTCGCCGCCATTGATGGATTTTTCATAGCCGCGGCACATGGTCATGAGGCTGTTAGCGCCGAATGTACCGGCTAACCCAGCGAGGTTGTGTACCAGCCTACCGGCGACTTCCAAGCGGTTGTCTGTAAGGGCTGCGTTCAATTGTTCGGGGGCATCGGCGTAAAACTCAATAAAGTCATCGAGCAGACGATTTAGTAAGGCTTCATCATGGTCATGATTTTCCAGCGCGATACCGAAATCAACGCCAAGCACCTGTTGTCTGTCTGCATTGACTGCAGTGCTTTTGGCTTGTGATGTGACAGCGAGTGCTGGCGGTTGTGTGGCACCGCCAGACATATGAAGCTGTTCTGATCCCTGTGATAAAGCAGGGGAATGGTCCTGGTTGGTCACCTCTGCAAGTAACGACATCAGCTTTTCGAAGTCGACGGGCTTGGTGATGTAGTGATCAAAGCCATTCTCAAGGGCGGCGTCGATTTCGTGTTGCAACACCCCAGCGGACAACGCGATCACCGGGATGTCCTTGTACTGTTCGCGTTTACGGAGTTCGATGATCGCTTCATTGCCAGACATTACCGGCATGCGTAAATCCATCAATATGGCGCTGAAAGAGCGCTGCTCGCTTAAGTCCAGTGCCTCTTGGCCGTGCTCTGCCTCCACCACCTCATAACCTCCGTTGACGAGGATTTCCCGCGCGAGATTGCGGTTAATGGGGTTGTCTTCCACCAATAATATGGTCCCAGCAGATCCAGGCTCAGGAACGTGAAAAGAACTGTTGGTTTCCGAAGCTGGTTCCGCTGCCGGCTCTAGGACTACGGTGAAAAAGAACTTGCTTCCCGTGCCTGGTGCACTGGATACGTGAATATGGCCGTTCATCATTTGGATGATGTTGCGGCTAATGGTAAGACCAAGACCGGTACCGCTCTCGTCGCTGGCATGGCCGGCCTGACTAAAGGAGTCAAAAATACTTTCTATTTGATCTGCCGGTATACCGCAACCGGTATCGGAAACGACGAAGTTTAAACTATGGGCACCGTCATGGAGCGGTAAGATGTCTGTGCTCACTGAGACCTTGCCTTTGTCTGTAAATTTGATGGCGTTCGACACGAGATTTATCAGCACTTGACCTAGTCTGACTGCGTCGCCCTTGTATTTAACCGCTTTGACGTTGGGTACGTCGAATTGCAGATTTTTCTTTTCCGCTGCTAAACGGAATAGCTGACGGACGTCATTGAGTACATCATTGAGGTCAAACACACTACTTTGTAGTTCTAGTTTGCCTGACTCAATTTTAGAAATATCAAGGATATCATTGACCACACGCAGTAGGTGATCTGACGAGTTTTTAATGGTTTGTAAGTAGTTCTGTTGCTGGGCGTCAAGTTCAGTTTCCAGGGCCAGTCGGGTGTAACCCAGTATGGCATTCATGGGCGTACGAATTTCGTGGCTCATGTTGGCTAAGAACTGGCTTTTTGTCGCAGTTGCTGCTTCCGCCATTCGAGTAGCCTGCTCTGCCTGTTGGCGTAACTTGCGTTCTGTAATGTCGATGATCGAGCCGTCAATTTTATCCGGCACGGCCTTGTCATAAATAATGTGAGCAGAAACAGCGACCCAGATTTCTTTGCCGTCCATACGTCTGAGTTGCGTTTCAAAGCCTACAACGCGTTGTTCTGCTAGCAGTCGTCTGGAGAAAACTTTGAGTTCTTCCGGGTCGACAAAGAGACTGGCAAAGTCCATTTTTCGCTTGCCGTTATAAATCGAGTCGGGGAAGCCAATTAGCTGGGCGGCCGCCGGATTGACACTAATTAATACGCCATCCATACCGATCTCAAAAATGCCTTCCACCGCATTTTCATAAAGGCTCAAATATTTGTCACGGGATTCGTTAAGTTGTTGATAGAGCTTGGCGTTTTCAATAGCGATCGCAGATTGCGAGGCGAGCAAACGCAACACCGCAACGCGGTCCTCACTGAAGGCGGCTTTGTTCTTTGAGTTCTCAAGATACAGCACGCCGGTGAGGTGTGACTTACTGAGGATAGGCACACAAAGAATGGAGCGAGGTTTGGTTTTAACGATATAGTTATCTTGAGTGAACATATCGTCATTGGTTGCGTCGTTTAATACCAGGTCCTCTTCAGTACGTGCCACATACTTGAGTACAGAAGCTGGCACCTCCTGACTTTCCCTCAGAGGGTGGCGTTGCAACTTATGGTCAGTGGTCACACCGTTATAGCGGCTGAGAATTTCGACCCAGAGTTCGTCGCCATCTGATAGCACCAGGCCGGCTGCGTTCGCACCGGCGTTTTCAAGTGCTACCTGCATTAGTTTTTCTAGCAGGGTGGCTAAGATGATTTCTCCTGACAGTGCCTGGGAGGCTTTGATGACGCTGCCGAGGTCAAGGTAATCGCCGTAAGCCTGCTCCGTTGTATCGAGCATGGTAGGTGTGCGGCGAAACAGCAGTGAGCCTTGCTCTGCAAGATCGCGATACTGTTCGTCAAGTTGCTGCACCTTGGCTGCCGCGCCCCAACGTAAGTAGGCGCTACGGCAACGAATGAGGTAGTAACTGGCAAGTGAGTCTGAACCACGGGTTTCGTAAAATCTCCCGGTGGATTCCTGAGCGATAGCGAGCATTTGATTTTGTCCATACTGCTCCGCGGCACTCATTGCTTGTTCGTAATGGTTGGCGGCATCAATGTCTCGTTGATCCATTCGCGCCACCTCAGCCAGAATGAGCTGATAACCCGGCAAATTATTCATTGGTGCGTGCTGGCTCCATTTGCGTAAGCTGCCAATGTTCTGCCGAATCCGGTGCTTGAGTTTCAAAGTATCTAAGAAGTTACTACGGGGCAGTTGCCAAATGACTGCCAGGGATTCAAACACAGTAAAAAACGGCACCAGTGGTGATGAAATTAGCGAGTCAAGGACGGAACGAGCTTCTTTAGCGTATTCGAAGGCTAAATCTCGCTGCCGAAAAATAACCGCCAGTGCAGTTTTTAAAACATATAGGTTGGCGTGGCTGGTATTGTCCCGGTCACGTTGATCGCCATTGGTGTTATCCCCCTCAGTATAGAGAGGGCCTTCCATCAACCAGGGCGTGTGTTTGTCGTGGAGAAGGTTTTGTACGGTTTGCTGAAAAATATTACCCAGCGCTAACATCGGCTGCTGGTTGAACTCAATCGCCCGTGCGTTTCTTTCGCTGAGGCTGGCATCGAGGGTATTGAGATCCTGGCCGGCCAGTAGACCGTTGAGACATGCAGCTGTGCCGGCGATTTGTGCAAACTCGATATCACCTAGTTCGAAGCCAACCTTCTCGGCAGTATTTAACGGCTCAAGGGTGGCGCGTAGGTTTTGCTTCCAAAATGAAACAAAGCTATGGACGATGGCGTGAGTAACGCTATACATCTCACGATTGTCTGCATGCAGATTGTCCAGCGCTCGTTGACCGAATTCGTAGCCAAGGCTGATGGTGCCAAAAAAGCGGATGATAATGGCGCCAAACAAAGGAAATGCGAAAGATGATTCTGGGGCAGGGCCTTTGTCCAAAGATAGCTCTGTCATTTTAAATGCATAAGCCGCAGTGCCGAACCGGCTAGCCAGGTACCCCGCTTGTGAGAGAATCCGCATGATGCGCATGGCGGCCAGCTCTTCGGGGTCAGTCATTTGCTGGGTTTGCGATGGCAAGAACCTGGCTTTAAGAACGATGCGCGCCGACCAGAGAGCTAACCCGCCCCTCGTTAAATTCGTTGGAACTTTCTGGTTAAGTAGTTCTAAGACCTGGTTGCCAATCTCTATGGCAAGATCCAACTCGCCAGTAGAGATCAGGGCTTTTAGCTGGATCTCGTAAGCCCTGGTTTTTTCTAAGGCTGTTTTTGCTTTGGATAGGATGGCAGACGTCAAAATAATCAGCTGATTACGGTCACCGCAAAAATAAGCAGCTTCTGCGGCTTCGAGGTGCGCTCTCATGCTCAACTCGTAGTTGTCCCAGACGTGCTTGCCTTGCACTGCAATGGCGATTCGCAAGTAGCGAAAAGAAGCTTGAAAGGCGGCCTGTTGCTTGGCTTTCTGGCCAGCGTTTAGATTGAGTTGGGCGAGCTCAAGCCTCTCAGCGTCACTGAGGTTAGATTCATCAAGGCTGTTGTTGAGCTGATTCACTACCTCGAATATGCGATGATCAGAATCATCCTGGGATAAGTAAGTTCGGCCGATTTGGGCATGGATCTGACCACGCTCGATGCCGTTCATTAGCTGGTAGGCGGCTTGCTGAATTTGCTGATGTGCAAATTTGTACACAGAGCGGCTGCCGCTGTCGCTGTATAGCAAAAAGCCTTCGCTCACAGCATGGATTAAGGAAGCAGAGCTTTCAGAAAATGATAGCCCCGAAACTCGTTTTACAGTATCGAGACTAAATTCATCACCTATGCAGGCGGCGATCTTCAGTACCTCAAGCGTGGAGCGGTCAAGTTTTCCCAGATTTTGTGCTAGCACCTCACCAACGTTGTTGGTTGGCTTCGACATCGAGATGCCGTCGATGTCCCAGTTCCACTCCCGGTGCTTGCGGTCGAAGAATAGGTGTTTAGCACGATAAACTTCGTTAAGAAATTCGCGCACCGCAAGCGGGTTACCACGGGTCTTTTGGTGCACGATTTCAGCAAGTCCTTCTACCTCTTCAGGGGATCGATACAAGCAACTGGTGAGGAGTTGTTTCACGGAATCCTGATTAAGGTTGTCCAGCTTAAACTGATTGGTATCGTCTAACGGTTCCGTGAGAATACTCTGGTTTGTCAGGTCGCTGCGAACGGAATAGATAAAGACCAGGCCAGGCACTGCTTGTTGTGCTGTGTTGGCGAACATTTCTGCACTGCTGGGGTCAATCCAATGGGCGTCGTCAAAACAAAGGATGAGTGGCCGAGCAAACTCGCTAATGTTGAGAATGAACCCGCGAAAGGCCTCGTAGAGCCTGGAGTGGGTTTCTAGCGGCTGGTTAAGCGCTGGGCTTTCGAAGTTTCTCCCCAGTACCTTCTGTAGCTCCGGACAAAGTTCAATGAGGTACTCTAGCTTGTCGCCCAGTCTTGCATAGAGTTGGCTTTGTAATTGGGATAAGTCATCTCGCAAAAGCAGCTGACGAGAGAGCTCGGTCAGTAAATTGGTCAGAGCATTGTAAGGTATGTCTTTTTCAACCAGAGCCGCGCGGCAAAGACACTGAATGCCAGCATCTTCAGAAGCCCGTCGAACAGTTTCTCGGAGGACCGACGTTTTGCCTACTCCCGACTCGCCGCGAACGATGATGGGTTTCACGGGTTCGCTAACAGCGCGATTTAGGAGCGCGTTAATCTGGTTTAGTTGTGTCTCTCGCTGCAACAAATTGTTGGCGATAGAAAGCTGCTCGGGTACATCATCCAGGGCTACCGCGAAGTTTTCAGGGACTTCAGAAGCCTGAGCCAAAAGGTCCTCGGCCTTTTTTAGATCCGAGCTGATGGCATAGGTGCTCTGGTAGCGATCGCCTGGTTCTTTCTCTAACAATTTTAAGATGATTTTATCGAGTGTGTGTGGGATCGCGCTGTTTGCAGCGGATGGTGGTTCTGGTTCACGTGCAAGGTGCTGAAATATCAGGTCAAGAAAGTCATCGCTGGAGAAGGGCGGCCTACCGGTGGCGAGTTGATACAAACAGGTGCCTAGTGAATAAATGTCCGTACGATAGTCCACGGCACTGTTTAAGCGTCCAGTTTGCTCCGGCGAAATGTATTCAGCCGCAACTTCAAACTGCGAGCCTTCGCTGCGGTCTTGATTGATGTTTTCGAAAACTGCCAGACCAAAGTTGATTAAGCGCAGTTGCGTGTAATCCTCATTCACCAAAATGTTCGCGGGATTTAGGTTTTTATAGATGACGCCAAAGGAGTGTAAATCGTCCAGTGCTTGCGTGAGGAGTTGCGCCAGTTTAAAAATGTCAGCCACTGTCAGGGGATTGCCAAGTAAGCGCTGCTCTAATGTGGCGTAAGGAATGTTCTCCAAAACCAGTACCGGCACACCTTCATACTCCGTTAGGTCGTACACCTGTGGGATGAAGTTAGAGTCAAGCCGCTTGAGGGTTTCGTATTCGCCGTGGATACGGCTGATCTGGTCGAGAGTTGTGTGCTGCGGATTGGGGAACTTCAGCACGACCGATAAATCTGTGGCAACTTGAGTCGCCGAGACCAGCATAATAGATGAGGTCTGTTGTAGCGGTTGATAATCGGTGTAGCCGCTAAGCGCAATCATGTTTTACCCATCGGGCAAGGCTCGGTTATTCAACGCTGGGAGCAAACAGGTAGCCGGTACCATGGATCGTACTAATAAAGGTCTTGTCCGGTGCGTGCTGGCGAAACTTACGTCGAACCTGACCAACCAGCACGTCAATATAGCGGTCGTCTGGATACCATTCGCGGTTTCTGATCTTGTTCATTAGCTGGTCTCTGGTCATAACCTCGCCAGCGTTTTCAATGAGCGCCAGAAGAAGATGAAACTCTCCGGCGGATAAAGTTTGTACTTGATTGTCTGGCGTGACCAGTTGGCGTTTATTGAGATCAAGGCTCCAGCCCTCGAAAGTACGTGTGAAGCCTTTTGCCTTTTGAGTTTCCTGAGCCTGGACGCGACGCAACAGGTTTTTCACCCGGGAAAGAAGCTCCCGCAGGTCGAAGGGTTTCGTGACATAGTCATCGGCACCGCTTTCGAGGCCAACAATTCGATCTATTTGTTCGTCTTTGCCGGTCACCAAAATAATGCCAACATCGGATGTGGCGCGTAACTCCCTGGTCAGGGTTAAGCCATCTTTGCCCGGTAAATTGATGTCTATGAGGCAAAGCTCAATGTTATCCTGCGCGACGAGATCGACGACATCCTCGCTGTCCTCACGGCAGACTACCGTGTAGCCTTCTTTCTCAAAGTGGGCGGCCAGGCGGGACCGGGTTATGGGTTCGTCTTCGACCACTAATAATTTTACGGGCTCTACCAAGTGTACTGCTCCAGATGGACTAGTATTAGTCAGTAATCAGATCAGCTTTATATCATATGGATATAAAGTGATTGAAGGGACGAAAACTTGATCATTCCCTGGCAAGAATTGTCACAAGATGCCCTCATGGGTGTTATTGAGGAATTTGTCACTCGTGAGGGCACTGACTATGGCCATGCAATGCCCGATCTCGACGCAAAGGTAAGGCAGGTTTTGAGGCAGTTAAGGGCTGGTGACGCGGTGCTTGTGTTTGATGAAACGCTGGACAGTTGCTCAATTCAGCCAGCCGTCGCGGGGAAAGTGACATAAACTGTGAATTATCAATAAATTCATAGCCTTAAAGTCGTCACCCGACGACTAGTTGACGCCAAATGCTGCCAATTGCGCCGTTAGTCACTTGTGAATAACCGTTTATCCTCTGTTTACATCCTGCTTACATCGTTTGACGTAAGCATCCCTATAATTGCCAAATCAGAAATTAAATAAGTTAGTGAGTTAGCGGATTTTGTTCAATAAAAGTATCTGGAATGTTGCTTAACACCATATTTTTATTGATGTTTTTGCTTGAGGGTGCGCTGGTCATTGGATAAACTGCCGAGAGAACAGGCTGTATCGTTGTTTGGGTGAGTCATTTAAATGAACCAAACGGGGCGGTTTTTTTCGGCGTTTAGCCTTAAAATGTCCGGCTCGGAGCATGAAGAGAAGAGTGAACGATGAAATCTGTAAGCAATTCACTAGCAAGGGGTAGGAGCAAAAAGATGTTTCTCGAATTGTTATTGATGGCGGTGCTAAGCCCGGCTATGGCTGTTGCTGATCCGAACATCCAGCTAGATATGTCGGTCGCGAAAGAGATCGTGATTGAAGAAAATGGTCAGGAAGTGACGCGCTGGGTCGATGCGGAAGATATCGAACCAGGTCAGAAGCTGCGTTACACGGTTCGCTATTTAAATGTTGGCGACGAGCCAGCAACCGAAGTACGGATTGAAAATCCAATTCCCGATCTGACGGTTTACGTGAGTGACTCTGCCTCAGGTGATGGCTCCAAGATTGTCTTCTCCGCTGATGGCGGCGAAAACTACGGGGCTCCAGAGGAGGTGACCTATGAGGTGGCTGTATTTGGTGGTGGTACGGATCGCCGCAAAGCCAATCCAGAGCGTTATACCAACATTCGCTGGATGATCGAAGAAGTGCCTGCCGGTAGTGCAGGTGAAGTCAGTTTTGTAGTTTTGGTGCAATAGTCAAACTATTGGCACAAATCTTGTATTCAAGTTTGTTAATTAGATATTTATAAGTAACGAGGCATTCGTAATGAAGTCGACATTTAACCAACAAGCAGGTCGCTTAGCCCAACTCGGGTTTTTCGTTGTTGCGTTGTTTGGCTTTTCCCAGGCCGCTCACGCGACCCTGGCAGCTGATCACGTAATCGAAAACAGCGTGTCTGTAGAGTACTTGGACGGTAGTGGTACCGGTGTTAATGGTACAGCCACGGCATACACCGACTCAGACTCCGTGCAAATCACCGTGAACCTGGTTCAAGCAGCGCCTTCTGTAGCGAACACTACAACTGATAGCCTTGACCCAGTGAGCACCAACCAAACTGTTACGTTGCTGTTCCAGGTAACAAGTAATGCCAATGGTTTGGATAATTACGATTTCGAGAATGTGGCGTTTTCCGATGTTAGTGGTACCGCGGCGGCCACAACCTCGGTGACCAGCACTAATCCAGGCTCCGGTACGCTAGCGCTGGGTGGTTCGTCTTACTCCGGTGATGGCACCACTTTCGGTGATCCGTTGACCTTTGATGAGTTCGGTGTACCTTCTTCTACTTCTTTCTTCGTGCCTATGGATAGCACCTCCGGCGACGACCTGAGTGGTTTCGCCGATGGCGATATTCTGGTATTCCGCGCGACGGGTACTACCGGTAGCGCAACTGCTGGTGATGTAGTTTGTACCATTGACACGGGCGGCATTACTGATGGCGCAGTGGTAAACGATACGGCCACCATCACAATCGTGAATCCATGTGATACTGGCGGCGCTGCTCGCGAGGTGGTTTTCGGTGACCAGATTGGCGAGCGACAAACCCTTGAGGTCAATATTGAAGCTGGTGACGTCACTGGTGAAGTTGAGTTCAATGCTGATCTGAACAACACAGACGATAACGACACAGTTGCCCTTGGTCCTATCTCTATCAACGTCATCGCAGTTGATCTGCGAGTTGAAAAGTTCGTTCGTAATGTTACTGACAGCGGCTTCGATGGTAGTTGTGGTACTGCTGCGACTTTCGAATGTTTAACCATTGAAGACGGCGGTTCAGGCGTCACTTACTACGCTGAAGGCGTGACTGCTAACCCTGGTGACGTTCTTGAGTACGCAATCCTGCTTTACAACGTAAACGGTCAAGTGACTGCGGTTACAGGTATTGACCCAATCGTACTGTTCACAACTTATTCTGATGACAGTGCACGTCTATACCCAACGGTGACAGCGAGTAACGGTGGCAACCTTTGTCATACAACCAATGGTACTTGTACTGTGGACGATGGCGCTGGTGGTGCACCAACTGTTGTGACTCCCACTGACGACGACGTGAGCGGTGATGACTTTGTGTTCTTCAACACAACGCCTGATCCAGACCAGGTTGAGTTTGCTGGTGGTGACACCGGTACACCAAACGCTGCACCAACTGATGAATCAACGGGTGGTCAAATCCCTGCAAGTTCAGGCACTTCAGAAGCAAACGCCTCGGTGTTCACCTTCCGAGTCACTGTAGACAGCTAAATCACAAACCCGGCTAGCATCAGCTAGCCGGGTTCGATGACAATTTTTTTACTTAAACAGAGCGAAAGAAAATGATCAGAAAAATAGTAGCAATTGCTCTAGCGGGAAGCTTCTGGCTTGCCTCTGGCGCAGCGCACGCGATCACGCCAGGTAATTTAAGTTTGGATAACGTTGCTACCCTGACTTACACAGGTAACGCAACGGGTATTCAAGCCCAGGCATCGGTTAAAGTGAATGTGGTCGCTTCTGCGCCAACATTGACTGCACCTGCTGACATTACCAAGGCTGAAAACCAGGCCATTACCACTGAAGCACAGTACACGGTAACGGCAACCAATAACGGTTTTGATACCTATACCTTCGAGCCTTCTACCCTCATTGATGGTGATGGTTTGACGGACACCAGTACTGGTGGTGGTACCAACGTTAACTTCACCAACGTGAGTTACATCTATAAGGACGCTGACGGCGCAACGGTGACTTCGTTAGGATTAGGTGCTTCGGCATTAAATGTCGTGTCAACGGCCACAAACACCCTCACAGTCCCTTCAGATGGTACGGCTGATACATCTGTAAACGGTCTAGAGCAAGACGACACTGTGGTTATCAACGGCGTTGAATACACCATTACTGGCGCTGTGAATGACACAGGTTCCGGTTCAGTCACTTTGACATTGAACACGGCTTTACCAGCCGGATTACCAGTTGGTACCGGTGTGTTCGAACGTACTACGTTCACAGTTGAAACAGACGGTACTGCAGGTGTTGGTAATCAGGTTGTTGAAGGCGCTGATACTACTTACGACGTCACAACCACTTTGCAAACCACACTGCTTGTTGGTGGTCAGCAAACCGCCACAGATACTTTCCAGGTTACTGTCGTAAACGTGACGATTGTGAAGTACGTCCGCAATATCACGCGTGACAACTGTACTCTTTCTGGTACTGCCACTTCATGTAGTGCTGATGCGACTCACGACTCAGGTGATGGCGCCGGTGCCTTGGACTACTATCTAACTTCTGGTACATCCGATGAAGTGAATGCACGTCCAGGTGAAGTACTTGGTTACTTGATCCGTGTCAGTACACCAGCTTCAGGTACGCTGGCTAACGCTGTGATTTCAGACGTGTTGGCGGACTTCACTACCTTTAATGCTGGTTCTCTGCGCATGAATGGCCAACAGGTAGATGATGAGGGTACCGGTAACAACGCTGACGGTAACGCTAGTGGTTTGACCTTCCCACTTGATCCAGCTGCTGATGGCGGCGGTCTGTCTATTCAAGATGGACAGCCAACTACTTCAGGTGATGAGGGTACAGGTGGTGTAACTGGTGGTACTACAGTGAATGTAGTTTACCGGGTCACACTGTCTTAATTCATAGCATGTTTAGATGGCAACGAAGTATGGTATTGAACGCACTACAAAATTCGCAGGTTTTTTGCCTGCGAACTTTGTAGGCGCTGTGCCCTGCGATTCTAACGCCACTATCTTCAACGCTATTTTCAAGAACGCCAGTGCAACGCTTGTTGCCCTGGCGTTTTTTTGTGCCTCGGTTTTACCTGCCCACGCACAGCCAGCTAACGGTGACCAACTTGTTAACCTGGCATCGTTAAACTATCAGGGCGTTAGCAGCAGTATTGATGCTCGCGCTAATGTAACCTTTCGAACTGCCGGTGGCGGTGAGGTAGATGAGCCTGTTGCCCCGACAGATCTTTTGCTTGAGTGTACTGTCGAAGAAAACTGCACCGGCGGCCTCGTAATTGAAAATCAACCAGGTCAGGTTCTCGGCAACCTCACAGTGGTTGATGAAAACCCGCTGGATGAACACACCATTTCTGTGGTGGATGACATCCGTTTTGAGGTTGTTAATAACCAGCTTAAACTCGCAGACGGCGAGTTTATCGACTTCGAGGCAGAACCGACCCTGCAGGTGACTCTGGAAGTCTTAGATCCGGAAGGGTTTACCCTGACAAAGGTAGTCGACATCGTTGTCCGTGATGTCAACGAAGAACCCTTTGATCTTCAATCTAACAACAGCTTTGTGGTGCCTGGAAGTTCTGAGCGCCGCATTGGCCTACTTACGGCATCAGATGTGGACGCCAATGAAACCCAGACCTTCTCGGTGGTGGGTGATGATCGCTTCACCATTATTGATGGCAATATCCTCGGTTTGGCCGCAGGTGTGGTGCTTGAGCCGGATACCACAATCCCGGTTACGGTATTGGTCACAGACAAGGGCGGACTAACAGCTAGAACTCTGGTTAGCGTGACAACAAACCCACCGCCACCACCGCCCGGCGGCGGTGCGCCAACCATCGCTTTTATGGCCCCAGATGCCACCGGTAATCCGGTCAATGTGCCTGAGGCCACTTGTGCGCCACCGGCTAGTTTTATTCCTGACGTTGGTGCCGCTTCATCTTTACGCCTCTCGTTTGGTCCCGGCGATGTTTCAGGTCCTCAGGAGTTAAGTGATGTGGACGCCTATGCCATTGGCGACCCGGTTATTGTTAATGTGGCCGACGCGGCAGCCAATATTCATCCGTTTGAGTTAGACCGCATTGAAGTGCAGTTGGATATCCCGGCCACTGGCGACTCGGAACTTTTGACCCTGGTGGAAACTGACGTTAACACTGGTGTGTTCTTCGGTTTTGTTTTTACGACGTCCCAGCAAAGCGTTACCAATGACTGTATCTTAACGGTAGCCTCAAGAACTCAGGTTGACGGTACCTATACCAATGGTAACGGCGAACAAACCGTTAGCACCCTGGCGCAGATTTCACCTGTAGGCATCCTGTTTAATGATGAAACCGGTGAGCCTATTAACGGTGTCATTCTAGCTTTAATCAATGATGAAACCGGTGAACCAGCAGTTGTGAGCGGCGACGGACCAACCTATGCACCGTACCCTTCAACAGTAATCACAGGTGAGACTATTACCGATGCGTCGGGTGCTGTTTATGAAAATGGACCAGGTGAATATCGCTTCCCGGCGATTCCAGAGGGACGTTATCGTCTCGTGATTTTTAACGATGAGGGTTGGAATTTCTCGCCAAAGCCTGATGGTGAGATTCAGGCGTTAGGCGGTGCTTCAAGTCTGACTAGGACCTCAAACGGCCGCTTCATATTGACTGATGCCTCTCGCGGCTTGCCTTTTCATATTACCCAGGGTGCGGTACCCCGCATCGATATTCCAGTGGTACAAATGCTGCCGCCAGCCCCTGTCGAACCTTCACCATCTACCATAGAGTTTTTACAGTACTCCGCGAATCCCAACTTCGGTACGCCTGTGGATGTGGGTCAAACCACGTGTGTTGCGGGTGTAAATAGCCAGGCTGCAGAACTGCGAGATGTTTCCGTACCGGTTCCAGGGGTTGTTAATCTCGCGCCAGCAACAGTGTTCAAAGCTGGCCAGCCGATTTTTGTTCGAGTGACAGATCTTGACCAGAACTTCGATCCAGCTCGACGAGAACGGATCACTATTGAGTTAAGTGTCCCGGCCAGTGGAGATCGAGAGTTTGTCCGATTGATGGAAACCGGACCTGATACTGGACAGTTTGTTGGCTACATCCAGTCCACTGAAAATGAAAGCAATGCGAGCAGTTGTATGCTGGGGGTTGTCAAGGATGAAATGATCCAGACCCGTTACTCTGACGTTTTCGACGAGTCAGACATTTCTAGCGCGCTGGTGCTGGTCGATCCGTTCGGTCGTATTTTTAGCACAAAGGACGGTCGCCTCATTGATGGTGTTAGCGTCACTCTGATTGATACTTCTACCGGACTACCTGCAGATGTATTCGGTGACGGCCCCAACTTCGCACCTTACCCTAGCACAGTGATTTCCGGTGGCCAGACCACTGACGATGCCGGGCTACTTTATGACTTCCCAGAAGGTGAATATCGCTTCCCATTTGTCGAGCCAGGTTTTTACCAATTACGTTTTGAGAATATTCCGGCCGGGCTGGTCTTTCCGAGTACTACCAGCAATGAGGATATTCAGTCATTAACCGGTGCGCCGTTTCAGGTAGTTGAAGGTTCGCGCGGGGAAGAGTTTGAAGTACCAGTTGGTCCTGCATTAAACATTGATATTCCCCTGGATGAACCTCTGGCGGAAGTTTTTGTAAGTAAAACCACCAGCCGCGAACTGGCCGCCATTGGCGACTTTATTCAGTGGCGGCTGAATATTGAAAATCGCATTGGCGGTGACGTGAGTGGTGCTGAAGTCATCGATATTTTGCCTAAGGGTTTTCGTTTTCAAGAAGGCTCTTTGCGCATTAACGGTGAGCGGGTACCCGACCCACAGACGGCAGAAGATGGTCGCACCATGACCTTTACCTTGCCAACCATTTCCGGTGTGGCCACCACCGTCAGTTATGTGACTGAAATTACCGCGGCGGCAGAAATTGGTGAAGCTCGCAACCTCGCGACTGTGCAGGGTGATCAAATTGCTTCCTCAAACACGTCCTTTGCCAGTGTGATGGTGCGCAACGACCTGTTCTCTGAGAAAGCCTTTCTCGTGGGTCGTGTGGTTTTAAATCAGTGTCGAGAGGACGAACCTGAAACCGAAGTGGCTGAGACTGCCAGTGAAGGTGAAACAGAGATACCACCTGAACCGTTAGAAGGTGTGCCTGGCGTCAGGATTTATCTTGAGGACGGCTCTTACGTGGTGACGGATGAGAACGGTTCCTGGCATATGGAAGGCATTGAGCCGGGCACTCATATTGTTCAAATGGATGTGGATTCTCTAGCGGAACGCTACGAGGCAAGTCCTTGTAACAGCAACAGTCGCTTTGCCGGATCGCCCTATAGCCAGTTTGTCGACCTTCAAGGGGGCACCTTGTGGCGTGCTGATTTTGAAGTTCAGGATAAACCAGCGCCAGAGTCGCAAATTGACCTTGAGCAAACGCTGAAAATTGATAACGAGGGTATTTGGGTTCAGGTCAAGGCAACCAATAACGGTGATGTTCAGGTTTCCGATGCGAAAGTGATCTATTCAGTCCCCGGTGGCTGGCAAATTGTCTTAGAATCCAGCAGAGTACCAAGGTCAAAAATTGCTCCGACGATCGAGGCTTTGTGGCCAGTAGTGACACCATCTAGCACCTGGGTTTCTTTGACAATTTGCCAGCCACCGGGGACTGAATAGATCACTTTCGCATCGGAA
>JBKAGC010000035.1:0-20352 GCA_046290215.1 Pseudomonadales bacterium
ATCCCGGAAATTTATGGCGAAATAGAAGCGGGCTTCGGTGGCGCTACTGTTTACGACAATATGGGCGCCACCGGTTGTCACAGCCCAACCGGGATTTCTTGCGAGGCTCACGCGGGCATTCACTTCTATGCGGAAGACAACGCTTACTTTGAGATCGTTGACCCTAATACGATGGAACCACTACCTATCGAAAACGGCGTTGAGGGTGAAATTATTTTTACCGGTCTCGAACGAGAATGCGGGCCGCTACTTCGCTGGCGTGACAAAGACATTATTCGCATTAACACTGAGCCTTGTGAATGCGGTAGGCCTGGGGTGCGCATGACCTTTAAGGGTCGGGTGGATGACATGCTACTCATTAAGGGCGTAAACGTATTCCCGAATGCGGTTCGCGATGTGATCAATCGCCATTCTAATCTCACTACCGGTAATATTCGCATGGTGCTCCCGAAAGCCGGACCAGTAGTAGAACCACCAGTGAAGGTGCTCGTGGAACACATCGCTGTCGCCTCAGAACATCAGTTAGCACAGCTCAAAGGCGAACTAGAAAACGCCCTCCATCACCAGCTACGCTTTCGCGCTGACATTCAATGGCAATCAGAAAGCGAGTTTGAAATAAAGACCGGCGCAACAGGTAAATCGAAACTCGTTGAAGTCAGCCAATAACCAGCAAGAGTAATTTATCATGACCGAACGCTTGCAAGACCGCGTGATTTTTACCGTGAAAGATCGCGTTGCTGTGATCACCCTGGATCGTCCCGAGCGCTTGAACGCATTTGATGCGGCAATGTATGAAGGGGTGAACGAGGCGCTGGATAAATTCGCCACCGACCCCGAACTCTGGGCTGCGGTGATTCAAGCGAGCGGTGACCGCGCTTTTAGTGCCGGCGCTGATGTTAGCGCGCTGAACGACAATGCCAAACAAGGTATTAATGCCGCATTAGGCGGCTTAAAGCTCGACAATGAAATGGTCACCAACAAACCCATTATTGCCGCAGTACATGGCTTTTGTGTTGGCGAGGGCGTCAGCCTGGCTTTGTGTTGCGATCTGGTGGTGGCTGACCCGGCTGCAAAGTTCATTATCTCAGAAGCAAAAGTGGGTACCAACGCTGTGGACATTCCCATCAAACTGGGTAAAAAAATCGGCTACAACAAAGCCTTTGCCTTTCTTAGTCCGGGTGATCCGAAGTCCGCTGAGTGGTGTGAACGAGCAGGGCTTGTGGAAATCATCAGCGAACCGGGACAAGTTCAGGCCACTGCGTTGGACTTCGCCACCAGGCTATGTCTAGAGGCAGCACCGCTGGCCATTCGCGCCCAGAAAGAAACCTTGTGGCGTAGTGTTTTCGAAGATGAAGCACTGGCCAAACAAACGGGCCAGACCATGCGTACGGCGATTCGCATGACCGCTGACTATAAGGAAGGTCGCGAGGCATTCTTGGAAAAACGCGCCGCCAGATTTAAAGGTTTATAGCGACCTCCATGGCCACAGCAACGTAGAAATCAGGTGTCGCTCACCGCCATACCCAGACGTTGCAGCTCGGTTTGCAGTTCAGCCATTGAACTCACCACCTTACGCGCCCCCGCTGCCAGCAGCTGCGCCTCGTGGCCAGCACCACAATGGGCGCCAGCGGTGAAACCTAACACGGTCATACCAGCGGCAACGCCTGCTAAGACACCATTGATACTGTCCTCCACCACAAGGCATGCGGCCGGCTGACTATCAATTTGCGCGGCCGCATAATGATAAATGTCCGGCTCAGGCTTGCCTGCCGCTACATGCTCCGCCGAGTATATATGGGGCTCAAAGTGAGCCTTGAGTTCAGTGTGTGCCAGTTTAAAGCTCAAACCAGCAATAGAACTGGAAGAGGCCACGGCAATTTTTGAAGTACAGCGGCGCAGCACAGCGGCCGTTCCGGGAAAGGCCTGTAATCGCTCTTGAAACGCCGCACGGGCACGCCGATGCAACACCTCAGGGAAGTCTTGCGGCAGGGGTTTACCGAGGCGGCTATTGGCATCGCGATTCAGCGCCCGATAGAAGTACTCATCGGAGACGCCAAGAAAACGTTGTGCAAATGCAGAACGATCATAATGGAGACCGCTTTCCGCTAGCAGTGCCAACTCGATGTCTTGCACGATCTCTTCGCTGTTGACCAACACCCCATCGCAATCAAAGATCAACGCGTCATAACTTGTCATGCCCTTAGTGTCTCTGAAAAAGCACCAATGAAAAACCCGTGGCATGGCGTTAAGCAGCTTAAAGCCCGCCCTTGGCAGTTTTATCAGGCTATGTCAGGCTTAGGCACTATCCGGCGCAGAGGTTTTTATGTACACCTTTCTTATCATCAGCTTTGTTTTGATTGCCATTTATCTTGGCGTTACCCGCAGCTATCAAGGACCAGACCAGAGCCAGTACGATTCACCTCAGGACCCTCTAATTAAACCTGCTGCCGAAATCAGCTCGCAACACGACGAGGTGGTGGCGAAACTCAAGGCATTCCACAAACAAAGCGGCGTCAAGATCGCCGATCAGCGCCAGCGTATGGAGGAGCTGTTCTTTCAGGAAGTGGATGCCAAAATCATACCGGTAGATGTGGATGGCGTTCCTGGTGAATGGGTACTAGGCCCGAACTCTGACCCCGATCGGCGCTTGCTCTACATCCATGGCGGGGCGTTTCGAGTGGGCAGCCCGCGCAGCCATCGCTACATTACCGCGGAGCTTGCCAGGCGTGCAGGAATTGCAGTGCTTGCCATCGATTACCGCATGCAGCCAGAGTATAAAATTGTCGCCTGTCATGAAGACAGCCAAACTGCCTACCGCTGGATACTAGACCACAGCCCTGAAGGTAAATCCCCTGCTGAACAGGTATTTGTGGCTGGTGACTCTGCTGGTGGCAACTTAACGTTAAGCGTTATTGCCTGGGCGCGAGATCAAGGTTTAACCAAAGCAGATGGTGCCATTGCTCTGGCGCCACTAACCGATGCCACCATGAGCAGCCCCACCTGGGCTAGCAATCAAGATAGTGATCCATTTCTTGGTCCAAGTCTTGGCCAGATGATGAAATTACCCCGTGGGCTGATTCTTCTGGCGCAAAGGTTTGCTAGTGGCCTTGCCCCCAATCATCCCATGCTGTCTCCGCTGTTAGGAAACCTCAAGAACTTACCGCCAACTCTGATCCAAGCCAGTGCCGACGAGGTCCTGTACGGGGATGCGCAGCGCTATGCCAATAAAGCCAGGCAAGCGGGTTCAGAGGTCACCTTGCAGCTCTGGCCGAAACTCGTCCATGTGTTTCAAGGTTTTGGACCTGAGTTACCCGAGGCGCGTGATGCCCTGGAGCTAATGGCTAGTTTTATTGGCGCCAGCCAAAAAGTTGCGCGCCAGAAAAACGACGATAAGCTCACAAATTGACGCCCGATCTTTAAGATTTCGTAAACAGCGGCTGTTTTGTCTAGCAACAACTACACTTGTTGAGTTGTTGGTCAAAATTCATCCCTAAGGCAGCCGCGTTGTTCACTTTTCGGGTTAAGTTCTTACTCAGCTTTCTCGCTTGTATGTGCATACCATTGGCTATTGCATTGATTGGCCGAGACTATTATGAGGCCCGCGCTGACCTGACCCGGCGAGGTCAAGAAGTAGAGCAAACTCACTTATCACTGTTGAATTTATACCAGAAGGACACCATCCTGCTGAGTGTCGAGCAGATCAATCCGTCCTTTTTTGAACATGGCCAAACTCGCCTGACGGAAGCCCATAAACGGGCTGTGGCTGACTTACAGCAAGAGATAGAGCAGCTTCAAATTGTCTTCCGCGACGATCCTGCGGCACGTCACAAGC
Organism: Pseudomonadales bacterium; assembly: GCA_046290215.1. Lineage (GTDB taxonomy): Bacteria > Pseudomonadota > Gammaproteobacteria > Pseudomonadales > Azotimanducaceae > JAHRVQ01. The sequence continues at coordinate 3,833 of JBKAGC010000035.1, forward strand.
TGACCAGTATCGCCTCGACAGTTTCTGACTATGAAGAACGATTTCAAACTCTGCTGAAGCAAATTCGCTATCGTGGTTTTCAAGACTACGGCCAGGTTGGGGCAATGCGTGTACTGGCTCACAATATTGAAGAAGCCGTCACGCCATATCCGGAACTTCGTGTGCATGCCCTGATGCTGCGCAGACACGAGAAAGACTACATCATTCGTAATCAAGAAAAATACATCGAGCGATTACTCTCGCGTACCGATCAATTCGTCATGGACGTTAACCAACAGACACAGTTAACTGCCTCGGAACGGCAACAGTTGATCGAGCAGATCAATGCCTACGCCGCGCAGTTTTTGACCATTGTTAATCTCGATGAAGCCATCGGTCTGCGGGATCGTTCAGGGGTATTTTTTGAAATATCTACTATCAAAACGCAAATCGAAAATCAGTACGGGCAACTCATCACCGACATTGAGCACAATTTCGAGGCACTAAACCTTAACCTTAACCAGAAGCTGTTTGGCTCTATCGCTACTCTCATGTTAATCGCATTGGGCCTGTGCTTGTACTTATCACGCGCCTTAACCAACCCGTTGATCAAATTGGCGCGGAAAATTCGCACGTTTACAGACAATGATTTTAAGCAGCCCGTGTCCCTGCACAAACTGCAAGACATCAACGATGAAGTGGGCAATCTGGCTTTAAACTTCTCCGCCCTACAAGACCACATCCTGGATTCAATCGACAAACTGCAAAAAGAACGCACATCAGCTGAAGAAGCCAACAAGGCTAAAAGCCTGTTTCTTGCCAATATGAGTCACGAGTTGAGAACGCCACTCAACGGCATCATCGGCATGACGCAGCTACTGGGCACCAGTGGACTCAACGACGAGCAAAAGTCTTTCACTGAAACCATTCAACACGCTTCCGCTAGTTTGTTAACCATCGTTAGTGACATTCTTGATTTCTCAAAAATCGAAGCTGGTAAAGTTGAGCTAGATTGCGAGGACTTTAACCTCAAGGAAACCCTGACTCACATCATCAAACCTTTTCAGATTGAAGCTGACGCCAAAGGTATAGAACTCAACATAGACACCAGCGGCTTGACCTGCACGCACCTGCACGGCGATGCCAATCGTTGGAGTCAAATTGCCCGTAATCTCTTATCGAACGCCATCAAATTCACTAGCCATGGCAGCATCAATGTCACTCTGAAATCAGTACCAGCAGCGCAGGGCGTGTCCGTTTCATTGCAGGTGGCGGATACCGGCATTGGTATGTCGAAAGACGTGGTCTCGCACATTTTCGAGGCCTTCCGTCAGGCTGATAACTCCACCACGCGCAAGTTTGGTGGCACCGGCCTGGGACTGTCCATTAGCCATGAGTTAGCACAGTTCATGAACGGCTGTATTACCGTGCAGTCAACGCCGGGGCAAGGCTCTACCTTTACCGCGAGTGTCGAGATGCAAGCCCCGCGTAATCAACAAACCGTGACTGCAGATACCGGGCTTACAGCGGACCTTAAAGTGCTTGTGGCTGAGGACAATCAGCTCAATAAGAAAATCATTGATCGCATGCTTGCCAAATTAGGCGTGCAATCGATTATTGTTGAAAACGGCGCGGAAGCGTTGGCGGAGCTTAACGAAAATGCCTTCGATCTGGTGTTAATGGATATTCAAATGCCAGTCATGGACGGTCTAACCGCAGTGGCACAACTCCGCGAAAGTGAAGGACGCCTGAGCAAAAACCACCAACTAGTCTACGCCCTGACTGCGAACGCCACTCATGAAGATCGTCATCAAGCACTACAAGCAGGCATGGATGGCTTTATCACCAAGCCAATATCTATTCAGTCTCTGCGAGAAACCCTGCAAGGATTAGGCTAGGTGCCTGTCCGCGCAACCGGTAGATCTAACATCTCGATAATACGATTCGTTTTGCGCGTGTAGCTCTGGTCGCAGCGCTGTAGCTGGTGGCTATTCACCAACTGAAAGCCATAACTTTCTAAAGGATCGTGACGTAGCTGTTTGAAATCCGACTCGGTAATTTGCAGAGGGAATAAATAGTGCATGGCAGTCTGAATTTGTTGCTGCACATGTAACGGCGAGCGCGCCTGAACGATATCAGCAAGACGACCCGTTGCTTCTTCCTCTGCTAGCTCGCGCACAATACCAGCCACCGGATGCGGATCATCCGCTTCCATGCGACCGCCAAGAAACTCCAGCTTGCTGTCATTGCTACTGCCAGGGTCACGCTTCATCGACATCAAATAGTGGTTGGTAGCGCCTACCACAACGATGATCGCTTTGGTTACTTCGTACTCTACCTGTTCAGCCAATTGGATTTACCTTTTATGTTCAGCAAATTGTGTTGAGCAAAATTTGTTCAGCAAATTGATCGCGATTTGTCTCCGGAGCCGCGTCCAAAGAGGGGTATTCTGCGCTGCGCAAGTGTAATGATGGAAGCGAGTTTTACTAGCGCCGCAGCCGCGTCTTTACGCAAACTTTAACTGAGATCCACGCAATATTCACATTTTTGCCAGGATTTGTCTGATGTTGCTTGCCGCCAGGTCAAAGTCCACGCCACCACTCAGCACATACAGGTCACAATGCTCAAGCAGCTCAATATAGGGAACAACAGTCGCTTCACCAATTCGGCGCGCTGAGCGTGGCAACATCACACCTGGCGATTTCATGACGGTTTCCACAAGTTGTGGGTGATCTGCCGGATTCGCCCGGGTTAATTCTGGCGGCTCAGACAAGTGTCGATCCCAGTTGAGGATCACAAACATTTTCATCGTGGCGCAAAGCTTAAACTTCGAACCAAACGCCGGCTCCACAAAGGCATCATACTTTTCTTCCAACTCCCACAGTTGGTCACTATCCAGTGCCTGGTATCGAGCCATATCCTCAGGCTTCACCATGGAAACCAATTCCGGCTGATGGATCACGGTACCGGGGTTAATTCGTGGATACTTGGCAATGCCATACATATTCAAAGCCGCATCGCCTTCGGTCACTACCAGTCGATCATTGCTGACAAGATCCATACCTTGCTGGAGCAGTCGCAACGCCAATGTGGACTTACCTTTGCCTGATTGTCCGGCCATGCCAAGGCCTGTGCCATCGCTACATACACCAGAAGCGTGAAAAAGCTGCCCCTGATCGGCAAGCAGGCAATCGAGATGCATATTGTTAATAAAATTAACCACCTGATTAGGATTCGCTTCAAGCGGTCCCGCACAAACTCTAGTTTGTCCGATAAAAAACAAGTGCACGCCGGTTAAAACCTTGCGTACCACCTTGTCGTCATCCATTAACAATAGATGTTCTTTAATTTTGGTTTTACCAGGGTCGGGCTGCTTGACCTGCCAATCTCCATCCGGCACAAGTGCAGCATCGGTCTGTAAGCCCAGCACCAATTGATCCACCGCAGCCGCGCCATCAGCTAAGAAGTGTTTGTAATAATCCTCAAGCTCTCGCAGTAAGGGTACTGAATTGGTTTTGAACTGAACCACAAAACCGTCAAAGTCGAGGTACAGATCTTTTGCACACTGGGCGTGCGCCTCGCTCAGACATTCATCTATGTTCATGATGGCTTCTCTTGTTAACGCCAGTAGTTATGATTTTTGTTGTAGCTTGTTGATGGCGTAATCCGTCAGCAAATCCGATGCATCCAGCCCGACACTTTCAAACAAACCTCGATAAGCACCAAACGCCGACACTTCGAACACCACCGGTCCTTGTTCTGCAGTATCAGCAACATCCACGCAGGTAAAATCCAGGCCGAACGGCGCCTGGGCACGGGCGGCCATGGCAATCATTTCCGCTGGGGGATCAAACGCCGCGTACTTACCGCCCTGCCGGGTAGTAGTGTGCCAACTACTGCCGTCACCCACCCGGGAGTAGGCACCGATAAACTCTCCAGCAAGAAACACCAGACCATAATCAGCACCTGACAGATCAAGTTTCTTTTGCAGGTAAATAATCTTTTCGCCAGAAGCATGGAGATGATTGATTGCGGCAATGGTCTCATCGCCATTGTGAAGCAGCGCCATGCCTCGCGCCTTGGTACTGTACAAAGGTTTCAACACCGCGGGACCGTGTTGCTCAACCCAACTTACTGCGGCGTCTTCGTTCTCAGTGATAAAAGTTGGCGGCATGGGAATATCGTTTTCCCAAAGCCGAATGGTACAAGCAAGCCTGGAGATCATCTGACGGATTTTTCCCGGCGAGGATATAAATGCCATACCACGCCGCTCTAACATCTCTAACAACTCCAATTGATCAAGCAAATTAGAGCTGTATTTTTTGCCCATCTTTTTAATGATCAGACCATCAAATTCAGCCAGGTCTAACTCCGCGTGGGTAAACTCATTGGTAGCCAAATCGTACCCTAGCTCATGCAGCTCCAGAATGGCGCCGCCGACGCCTTTCTTTTTTAGCTGCTCACTCAATGCTTCCGAGGACCAGGCGCCACGAATACCAATGACACCAATATTTAGGGGCTTACTCATACAAAAACAGTTCTTCGTCTAACTTAAACTTCTGCAAATCAGCGCCATGATGCTCAAGCGTATCCAAAATCAATTCCGCTCGATCATATAAGGCAATTGAGAAGTTCTTGTCGAAAATAAATCGGGTCGAGGTGATTAATGATCGAAACAGCCCTAGTCCCAGTCTGGCGTCAAACCACGGATCTTTTTGCCGCCTGGCAAATGTAGAGCCTACCTCGTACATCTTGCGATTCGCCGTGTTCAAACGGCTGCGCACATCGGAGCTAAAGATAGGAATACGAATATTTGAAACTAAAAACACTGACACATCTTGCACATAATCACCGAACTTAGATCGATGCACATCGACGTAGTACACCTTACCCTCGTCCATTTGCAGCAAAATATTGTCAGCATTGAAGTCACCATGAATCATCGTTGTAAAGGGAACTTTAAGATTACGTTCAATTTTTCGAGCGCGGCCCAACATATCGTCGAGGTGCTCTAGATCGAACAGTGCGCTGTGCACAGACTCCACGTCACCTTTGCGGCGGCTTAGCTGGCTAACAAAGTCCGGCTTCCGTGACTTTTCCCGTTTGGCTTTTTGCCAAATCTTTAGTGTGTTCTTGCCGAACAGGGTTAAAGCTTTTTCCAGATCAGCCCGTGGCTTTAACATAATCGCCATTAGGTCATCGCCATCAATGTACTCTAGCAGTAAGGTGGTGTGATCTTTGCGGGTATTACTCCAGAGTATTCTTGGGGTCTTACCGGGGAAGCTCTCTTGCCAGAACTTCAAACCAGAAATGTCCGCCTTGACCTTTTCTCGCAAGCCCTCTTTATAAAACATTGCCTGGGCTTCGGGCCGTTCAGGAATCGTTATTTTCGCCACTCGACAACCCGAGCGAGTGTTCATGATTGGCGCGAAGTCGATGCTATCCACACCAAGATCAACATTTTGACTCTCAAGACCTTTGCGCAGGTTCTTAAACTGCACAATACCCATCTTCTCACCCACATGGATATCAAAAATCGCTTCACCAATGTTGAGCAAGCTATCGCCGGTGCGCTCTAGATAACGAACAATATCAAGCAACACCAGCATATCGCTGACATCCTGTTTGCGCTGCAACCTTGCTTTGATTTGCTCGTGGGACTCTTTGTAATAATCATCCAGCACTTCTTCGTAGTCGCAGATTTTTTGCGCTAAATCGAAGTTGTGCTCTGTTAGCGCCGGGTAAATAGCATCGATGGCCCGGTAAATGACACGATAATAACGCTTCAGGTTGAAAGATTTGAATGAGTCGGGGTCTTCCACATATTCCATCTGCCCGGCAATCGAAGCGAAAAAGTCGGCGCAACGTTCGAGATTTGAAGCAATGGTTATCACCGCTCGAAAGTAATTCATCTGCCGCTCTTCCTGGCGATGAATATTAAAGTAGCTTTTGTTTTCGAGGGTGTTTTTCAGGTTATCCACGTAATTTTCGCGGATCATAATTTTTTCGATTTTCTTGAAAGACGGACGTTCAATCGCCGCCAGCGAGGCTCTGGCCTGCTTCTTTACCTCCAGGATCAAAAACCTGAGGTCAGTATTAATTCCTTCGTCGATGGGCACGGTTAACTCAGCCTAAGCAATACTTGCTTGACACTCCAATCGTTTAAGATGACTTTTTCGCTGGCGTTTTGGACTGACGTTTCGCCCGTGGTGCGGGTTTTTTCTTTGCTGGTGCTTTGGCCCTGGCGGGGCTTTTAGCTGATGCTCTGGGTTTTGCTTTTGTTTTAGCTTTTGTCTTGGTTTTAGCTTTTGCCTTTGCTTTAGTTTTAGCTTTTGGGCCTGGCTTTGCTTTCCGCCTGGCTTGTGATTTTGCCTGCGCTTTGGTTTTTACCCTGGTTTTTTTTGCCGCGGCCTTTTTCGAATCACTCCTGGTGGCTTTAGCTTTCGCTGGCTTGTTTTTGGTTGGCTTGTCTTTTGTTGCCTTACCTTTCTTAGCTGTGCTTTTCACTGCTGGCGTCGATTGCGACCTAGTTTGGTCTAGTTGAGTCTTTTTATCGGCCTCTGCTTGACGGGCCTTAGCGGCTTCCTGTTTCGCCTTTGCTTGCTTTTTTGCCGCATCTTTGGCGGCTTTTTCCAGACGCTTCTGTTCCGCCTTGGCTTGTTTTTCTGCTTCTTTTTTCGCCTTCAAGGCCTTCTTTTCTTGCTTCTCTTGTTCTTTCTTTAACGCCTTAAGGGCCTTTTCCTGTTGCTTCTTCTCGGCTTTTTCCGCAGCTTTTTCAGCATCTTCTTCAGACCGCGTCTCGGTCTCTTCTCCATCATGCTGGCTGGCATCATCCGTGGGCTTATTAGACCAGTTAATCTGTATCGACAAACTACCAGCGGCATCCGCTGTGATCTTCATCTCCACTTCGTCCGGCAATTCAAAGTCAATCATATGACCTTCCTTACCTAGCGCTAGTCGGCGCTGCTTCAACCCCTTATTGACCAGGGACAAATAGTTGAAGATCGAGTCGAGGCTCTCTTTGTTCTTATATTCAAAGTTTTGGTATTCAGAGTTCTTTCGCTCTGACTTCTTTGACTTCGCCATATTCTCTCCTCGGCCCGTGACGCAACGACTTATGTGGCTGGTGCCACGGTGATGTTACCTGGGTGAAAACGCTTTATGTAGGGATAGTCGGCACTAATGCCATCCACATGACCGTCTCGACAAAACACCACCACACCGGCACCTGGGCCATGTAAGTTTTCAACTTGTCGAGTGTTACTATCCACCGAGACATCGCATTCGAAGTTCAACATGCCCTCGCGAATCACTACCCGTTGACCTTGCAAGATGTTTCGATGCCCATGCACGATCCCGTAAATACCAGCACGATGCAGTTTATCAACGCCTTTAGGCGTAAAGTCGTAATCAAACTCTCGATACTTGGTCCGGAACACATTACCTAAGACGCCATGATATACCTCAAACGGATCGCTTTGAATGAGCTCGGTAAAGTACTCATTTAAATAATCGACGCCACGCTCGTAAATCATGTCAGCCACTTCATCATCAACCCCGGCATGGACGAACAAGTAGGAACCCTCGCGGTGAGCAAGCTTCATCTTGTTAAAAAACCAGTGATAACGACCTTCTGGGGCAAAGAACAGCTCGCGGAACTTTTTCACCGCCGCGTACACTTTGATCAAGTCCAGACCAAACCCTTCCACTCGCTCTTCAAACTCTTGCGCCTTTTCTCGAATGCGCTTTAGTTCTTTTTGCAGCTTAACTTCCGGCACCCACTTTTGCGCCACTTTAGGAAATTCCTCATACCAGGACTCAGCGGGGTAGAGTAAAGACTTGATCGAGGGATCCTCTAACAGCAGCTGCTGGTCATGATTGTCTTTAATGTACAGATCAAAAATTTCTTTCAGCAATGGCACAGTTTTTTTGCCCATGCGCACGAACAGATGATCTAACAAGGGATCCTTACTCTCAGCGTAATAAATCCCAAGGTAAGTACGAATATCATGGTTACCTGCAAGCAACTCAATATCCGCGCCTTTTAAATATAGTTGGTGAATGGCCTCAAGTAGCCTTAAGTTGTGCGGCCCTTTATCAAAACAATCACCACCAATAATAAAACGCGCATCGCGCCCGGCATCGGTCAATTCAAATTCATCATCTGCTACGCCCGTGCGGCGGATGCTGCCGCAGGCTTCGAGAGAAAGAAAGAACGCATCGGCGTCAGCATGAATATCGCAAAGGAAGTAAACCCTGCGCCCGGTCCAGGTCCACATTTTGTGATCTGCATAGCGCCGGACTTCCGCTTTGCTAATATCATCCTGATCATTATCAGGACCAATCAAAAAGCCGTGCCGACGCGGCCAACTCTGTACTTCATGCGGCAAAGTAAATACGGCATCAGCCGCATTTACCTCAACGTTCACGGATTTCATCTCCATCGTTGCTACCTTTACGCGGTTTCCATTCACCGGTCAGATGCTGCCAACTTCCCTGCCGAAAGCTGAAATAAACCGGGCTAGCATGGTACATGGATATAGACTTTACCATTTTCAAGTCAAGAATATTTAGCTCCGCACAGGCGTGACGAATTGACGCCCCGTGGCCAACGATAATCTTTAACTTACCAGTACCTGCCTCTTCCAGCTGCTCCGCCACATGGCGAACATGGCCAGCGACGCGCTGCCCGGCATGGATAAGGGATTCTGCCCCCTGAAAAGGTAAGCAATAGTGACTATCAGACTTCCACCCATTGGGCGGCACAGCGTAGCGAGGATCATCTGCCAGAATTTGTTCGATTTGACCCACGGTCAAATTAGCCACGGCACCCACACTACGCTCTGACAGCTCGGGATACTCAGCAACGGTGAACTGCGAGCCCAGTTCATTGGCCATAATGGTTGCAGTTTCCCAGGCACGTAATTGTCGAGACGAGTGCAAGGTCAAATCCACCTCAAGCGCATACTCACTGGCAACCATTTTAATATTGGCAGCGGCTGCTAGTGCTTGCCCCCGACCTTGCGCCGTTAAAGGATAAGGTAACAGAGCACTAGGCACCTGTTCAGGCTGATGATAATCGCCATGGCGGATTAGCGCGATGACGTTGTATTTGTTTTCACTAGGCATCACTCAAGTATATGTCATCAATCCCTAAGAAGATGCCTTAACCCTTGCCGTACACCCTGGGTTTCAATAACTTCAAGACCCTTCGCCAGATCCAGGGCAAGACTGTCAAACGCTGGCGGCAATACCAGCCGGGACTGAACAAGCGTGGTGACAGCTTCATGGGGAGTCCGATTCTGCAACAGCTCTGTCAACTCTGTGCCAAGGGGGTCTTCTAAAACCCTGGCCTTGCGCACATAAGCAAGCCAGGCTGCCAACGCAAATTGGAGTCGTCGCACCGGCTTATTTTCTGCTAGCCGCTCGACGAATACTGGTAACCACCGTTGCGGAATCTTCTGGGAACCATCCATGGCTATTTGTTCGCAGCGATGTTGCAAATGGCTATTGGCAAATCGCTCCAGCAACGACGCAATATAATCTCGCAAATCGACTCCAGGCGGCACCACAACCTGGGGTAAAACTTCCTCCGTCATGAGACCTTCAAGAAAATCACGCACATCTGGCTCTGCCACACAATCAGCAACAGTATTTAACCCGGCCAAGGGACCAATATAGGCCAGGGCTGAATGGGCACCGTTCAGTAGTCTTAACTTCATTTTTTCAAACGGCGCGACTTCTTCGACAATGGTCACACCCACCTGATCCCAGGCAGGCCGTTCATTCACAAACCGGTCTTCGAGCACCCATTGACTAAACTGCTCGGTCACCACACAAGCTTCATCACGAACACCCAGCGACCCGGCCACTAAATCAACATCTTGCGCGGTCACAGCCGGGACAATGCGATCCACCATGGAACAAGGAAAGCCAATTTCGGCCGCTATATAGTCCGCTAGCATCGGGTCGATGTGCGCCGCAAAGGCCGTCACCATGTTGCGCAGTACCTGACCATTTTGATTCAGGTTATCAAGGGGCAATATCGTGACCGGGGGTAGATTTTGTGCGTATCGCTGTTGCAGCGCCCAGACGATCCAGCCTATGGCAGTCTCAGGTGCGTCACACGCGCAAGGTCATGCTGGATACCAGAATGCTGTGTATCGAGCTCACCCGTGGCTGTCTGGCAATAGCCCTTTTCGGTAATGGTTAAGCTGATCATCCTGGTTGCACTGTCTAACAGAACCCCCCGTACCGCCGCGTCATCAGCCTTAGCAAACAGCACCTGATCAAGCACAGATATCAAACTGACACGGGTCTGTTGCGAACTATGGGCGGTAACGGTATATAAATTGTCCTGTGGCTGTAGTTGCGTTTTTGCCCTGGGTGAATTCAAGTTCACTGCAGTAACTTGCCAGTCATCGCCCACCCCATTGGCTAGCTGGGTGTAGTGTAAGAGGTGCGCCTTGGCAAACTGTCCTAAACCAATATGGACGATGCGACGGTTAGTTGCCTTTGCTGCAGGTGCAATGAATTCTGAGTCATTTAGGTTCGGCAAGTGCTGCCTGGACAATCTCTGCATGTCGTCTCTAATCCAGGTTATATGCCTGCTTAACCAAACCGTTAGCTTGCAACTTTGCAAGCTCTAGCGCTTGATCTTCATCAAGCCGATGTTCCACCACCAGTTCAGCCAAATGCCGACAGTCCATCCGCCGGGCCACATCGTGACGAGCAGGTATGGATAAGAACGCCCGGGTATCATCATTAAAACCACAGGTGTTATAGAAGCCAGCAGTTTCAATAATGGCGCGCTTGTATCGCAACATGCCTTCAACACTATCGAAGAACCACCAGGGCGGGCCTAGACGAAGCGCTGGATAGTGACCGGCAAGAGGCGCCAGATCTCGACCATAGGTTGTTTCATCCAGGGTAAACAAAATCACCTTAAGCCCTGCCTCATTGCCAAACTTATCTAACAGAGGCTTTAAGCCAGTGACAAAATTCGCAGCTGCGGGCAAGTCACCACCTTTGTCACGGCCAAAGCGAGTCATCACCAGTTCATTGTGATTACGCACCACGCCCGCATGGATTTGCATCACCAGACCGTCCTCTAAACTCATGGCCGCCATTTCAGTGAGCATTTGGCCACGGAACAAGTCAGCTTGGGCTGGCGTTAAGGTGCCGTTCACGGCGCCCGTCAACAATTTCTGACAGTCACTGGCACTCAGGTTGGCGGTATTAGCAGTAGGATGACCATGGTCTGTGGCGGTCGCACCTCTCGCGATAAAGTACTGGCGGCGCAATCGATGCGCTTGCAGGTAGCCAGTCCAACTATGGGTATCCTCACCGGTGAGATCCCCAAGGCTGGCAATGTTTTCCGCAAATCCTTCGAATTCAGGATCCACCACGGCATCGGGCCGATAGGTCGTCACCACTTGTCCTTGCCACCCAGAGGATTGGATTTTGTCATGGGCGGCAAGATCATCGAGGGCGCCTTCCGTTGTGGCAAGGAACTGTATGTTAAAACGCTCAAACAGCGCCCGGGGGGTAAATTCTGGTGTTGCTAAAGCCGCCGCACAGTGGTCATAAATCTGCCCGGCAGATTCGGCATTCAACACGACATCCACACCAAACACCTCATGCAAGGCATGATCCAGCCAGATTCGCGACGGCGTACCGAGAAACAAATGATAGTGCTCGGCAAACAAAGCCCAGATTTTACGCGGGTCAGTCTCAACCGCCGCGCCATCCAGACGCTTAATACCCAGGCTCTCCAGACTAACGCCCTGGCTATACAACATTCTGAATACGTAGTGATCTGGGGTAACCAATAAGTTCGCCGGATCAGGGAATGGCGCATTGTCCGCAAACCAGACGGGATCTGTATGGCCATGGGGACTAATAATTGGCAGGTCCGCCACTTCCTGATACAAGCGCCTGGCGATACTGCGCTCGGTCTCATTAGGACTGAACAAGCGGTCTGGATGTAGCGTTAAAGCCTTCAAGGTCAAAGTTTCCTTCAGCGTTACCCGGGACGATTCTAACCGTCGAGTTCCATATTGAAATAATTTATTATCGAGCCACCACATACCGCGTCAGCACGCGGTGGCTACCATCTCAAAGAGGGCACTATGTTACAAACCTGGCGCTGGTTCGGCCCCACGGATCCTGTCCCACTTGATCACATTCGCCAGGCAGGTGCTACGGGCATTGTGACGTCATTACATCATATTGCCACCGGCGAGACCTGGCCCTTAGATGAGATCCTGAAACGCAAACAAGAAATTGAGGCCGACAACCACCACAAAGCGCCGCTCTATTGGCAAGTGGTGGAAAGCGTCAACGTCCACGACGATATCAAGGTTCAAGCACCTGGCTTTGAAAAATATATTGAAAACTATAAAGCGACCTTAACAGCGCTCGGGGAAGCGGGCGTTCACACCGTTTGCTACAACTTTATGCCGCTCATTGATTGGACCCGCACCGATTTAAACCTTGAGCTTCCCAACGGGGCCAGAGCGCTGGGTTTTGACGCGGACAAATTTGCTGCCTTCGACCTGTTTATTCTTGAGCGCGAAAACGCTGCTGCGGATTACGATCAAGACGCCTTGAGTCGTGCGGAAAACTGTTTTGCTGGTATGAGTCAGGCAGACAAGCAAGCCCTGACCGAAACCATACTGGCCGGTCTACCAGGGGGCACAACCGGCTCTCATGATGTGGCGTCTTTTAGAGGTTCCCTGGCGCGCTATCAGGCCGTGGGGGATGAGGAACTGCGCGCCAACCTGATTTACTTTCTTAAAGAAGTGGTGCCCACTGCCGAGGCTGCCGGGGTTAAATTGGCTATCCATCCAGATGACCCACCCCGGCCCCTGCTTGGTTTACCCAGGGTGCTTTGCACCGCTGCCGACGTGCGTCAGTTGTTTAGCGCTGTAGACCACCCAGCGAACGGCTTAACATTATGCGCGGGGACCTTTGGGGTTCGGCCGGACAATGACGTGGCCGCCATGGCCAGGGAATTCTCCGAGCGCATTTACTTTTCCCACCTCAGGGGCACCAAACGAGAAGCTAACCCCTTATCGTTTCATGAGGCCGACCACCTGAATAGCGATGTGGATATGCTTGGCCTGATCGAAAACCTTCTAGATGCCGAGGCACAGCGAGATGCAGATTCGCCGTGGCGACACATCCCGATTCGCCCAGATCATGGCCACCAGATGCTTGACGACCTGACAAAGGGGCGAATTAATCCAGGTTATACCGCTATCGGCCGCCTCAAAGGACTGGCGGAAATACGCGGCGCAATTGCCGCCATGGAAAGAGCTCGTCGGATAGTGTAGTAACAGCCATAGACGCCCTCTAAGTTAGGCACAATCAGAAAAACAATAAGAGCAATCAGCCAATGACCAATATCCAAAATCCTTACGAACGTCGCCACACTTTATTAAACGGCGATTGGAACTATGTGATCGATCCTTACGAAACCGGTAGTCTCGATATGTTCGGCAACGAGTCCGAGCAAGGTTACTTCCAAAATCGCACCCCGGCGGATCACTGGGCAAGTGAGATCAACTTACCGGAAAGCCCAACCATGCAAGTACCCGGGGATTGGAATACCCAGGTAGAGATGCTTCGCTGGTACGAGGGCACCGTGTGGTACCACAGCAAGCTACCTGATGGGGCAGAACTCAAAGCAGCAGGAGAACGAACATTTATTCGCTTCGGTGCCGCCAACTACGCCGCCGTGGTATGGGTCAACGGCACTGAGGTGGTACGCCACGTGGGCGGCTTTACGCCGTTCGAGGCGGAGATCACAGACCTCATTCAAGACAGCGGCAACTTTGTCATCGTCAAGGTGAACGATGAGCGCTTAAAGGATGGCGTGCCCACCACCAACACCGACTGGTGGAACTACGGCGGCATCACCCGGGATGTAATGCTGGTTAGTACCCCTGAGACCTTCATTCGCGACTACTTCTGCCAACTAAATCAGGACGGCTCGGAAATCTGCGGTCATGTTTCGTTGGACGGCTTGGTGGACGGCGCTAAGACTGGCGATGGAGTTCAATTACACATCCCTGAATTGAACATTGAAGAAACCATTGCGCTAGATGGCAACACCGGACACTTTGCCATCGCGGCAAGTCCAGAGCTGTGGTCCCCGGAAAATCCAAAACGCTATGAAGTCAGCTTTCACTATGGTGAGGACAAGATCAGTCAGCTTATTGGCTTTCGCACCATTAAGACTGAAGGAGAAAACATTGTCTTAAACGGCGAGTCGATTTTTCTCAAAGGTATTTCTAGCCATGAAGAGGCCTTTGCCGATGAAGTGGATGCCGCCCGCCGCGCCAACAGCGAGGCAGACGCGCGGCGCATCTTCAGTGAAATCAAAGCCCTTGGCTGTAACTTTGCCCGCCTTGCCCACTACACCCACAACGATCATATGACCCGGGTTGCCGACGAACTTGGCATCTTACTGTGGTGCGAGGTGCCGGTATATTGGGGGATTAACTGGCGAAGCCGATCCGTTCTCGACAACGCCCGCAACCAACTGACTGAGATGATTGAGCGGGACCGCAATTGCGCCAGCATTATTCTCTGGTCAGTGGCCAATGAAACCCCCACTTCAGAGGCGCGAACCACCTTCTTAGCCGAATTGGTACGCACCGCGAAACAACTAGACCCGGTCCGCCTCACCACCGCCGCCTTGTTTATGCACCCGCAAAAAATCACCGAGGATGGCCAGGTGGTCCGCACTTACACACTAGACGATCCCCTTGCCGAACATCTCGACGTCATGGGCTGCAACCAATACCTCGGCTGGTACTACACCAAACTGGAAGATATTCGCGGCTCAAGGTGGTTTTCTGATATGAACAAACCACTGATTATGAGTGAGTTTGGTGCTGGCGCACCGAAGCACCGCCGCGGCGCTCAAACCGAGCGCTGGACTGAGGATTATCAGCAGTCGGTATATCAAGAACAGCTTGCCATGATGGACGACATTTCATTTTTACGCGGCCTATCCCCATGGATTCTGAAAGACTTTCGCACGCCAAAACGACCGCTGGTTGGCATCCAGGATTATTACAATCGCAAAGGTTTGCTGTCTGATCAGGGCGAGAAGAAGCTCGCCTGGCAAACCCTACACGACTACTATCAGCAAAAGCCTACCAGGGTGAAATAATGCCAAAGCTCGAAAGTATTTTTCGCTACCCGGTGAAAAGCATGGGTGGACATCAACTAAATAAAGCATCCCTTGGCGAATGGGGTATCCCCGGTGATCGCGCCTGGGCGGTGAAAGACGAGGCACATGGCGACATAAAAGGCGGCAAACGCTTTCCGCAGTTAATGGCCATGAACGCGAGGTTTCTGGCAGAGCCGGACGCTAGTACCGCCTCACCTGAAATTGAGATTACCTTACCGGATGACAGCACCGTCCGCTCCAGCGATGCAGACGTCAATCAGAAACTGACTCAAGCAGTTGGTAGCCCCTTGAGTTTGTGGCCGCTGCTACCTGCTGAACAACTCGACCATTACCGCCGCGCCCCTGCGCCACCTGACGCGGATATAGAAGCAGGTTTGAGAGAAACCTTTGCCAGAACATCATCAGAGCCACTGCCAGACTTAAGCGGCTTTCCTAAAGCCTTGTTTGAATTCTCATCACCGCCTGGGACTTATTTTGATGCCTATCCGATTTTACTGATGACCACTGGCGCGCTGCGCACCATGCAAACAAGATCCAATAGCAGCGACCATATTGCTTACGATCTGCGCCGTTTTCGGCCCAATCTTCTGATTGATCTGGACGGCGAGTTTCCGGAAAACGCCTGGGTTGGTAAAAGTGTGCAAATTGGCACAGTCACACTCAAAGTCGAGATGACCTGCCCAAGATGCATTATGACAACCCATGGCTTTCGCGATCTGGCCAAGGAACCTAAAGTCATGCGGGAACTGGTAAAGCAAAACAATGGTGACCTGGGCGTGTATTGCACCATAACCACTCCGGGCGAACTTAAGGTCGGCGACCCGGTCAACTTGATTTAGGTACGCTTATGCCCATCGATGCAGACACCCTAAAACAGCTCGGTTTGGATTTGCCGCTGCCGGCAGAAATTAACGGCCGCCGCAATGGCGTGAACAACCAGCCAGAGTGGGAGGTGAACTATCAGCCCTGTCCGGAAGCAGTTTTGACTGACGATATAATCGAGGAGCCGGTACAAAAACTTAACGATTGGGATAGTAGTAAAATTTACCCGGGTACGAAGCGCAACATCTGGATTTACCACACACCAGGACTGCAAGCAGAAGATCGACCTTCGGTGTACTTTTTTAACGATGGCGCCTGGTATTTGAGTCGCAGTGGACCAGTACGAGCCACCAACGTCTTAAACCACATGTATCATCACGGGGAGATAGGCCCTAGCGTGGCTATATTTATGACACCCGGCGTACCGGATCATGAGGTCACAGGTCCAATTGCGAGTTACGGCAGTACCGAGGCCCAGAGGTCTCTTGAGTACGATGTTTTGAGTCCACGCTAT
>JBKAGC010000036.1:0-20321 GCA_046290215.1 Pseudomonadales bacterium
GGGGCCATCGTGGCGCGGCCAGGGAGTTGAATAAACTCAGTCAGCTCATAGCCGAACAAACCCAGCGCTTTGACATTGCCATAATTGAATACTGGCTCTGGCTCTAAGCCAAGGGAGAAAATTACCCGCTCATCCTCATTCAGCGCTGCCAGCACGTTACCAGGATCTTGTTCGTTCACCAGATAGTCACCGAACCAGTGCTGATAGGTTTGATTAAGCAATAACGCGTGGTCCTGAAAATGAATCATCGTTTGCGGCGCTTCCCTAGCCAGGCGATGGCATCCCGATAAGATCGAAACACCTGCACGTCTTCTACCGGCCAGGCGTCCACCTTGGCCATCTCGCGGATAAGCAAATCCATAATATGGCTATCCACCAACACTGCACTTTTGCGTCCTGCTCTCGCTTGATTGTGGTTTTCCGCAATCGGTACCGCAAGATCCTTAACTTCTGCCAAAGACTCAGAGAGTTGCGCCTCACGTAGGTCCCAGAGTAACGGCCGGGTTGGGTCAAAATCCTGACTATTATGTAAACTCAATTGAGTTTGCCGCACCTGTTCAAGGTTGATTGCACCTCGCAAGCGAATAGGCTGATGATCAACTTTCGCTGGTGAATCTTGAACCACTTCTTTCGTGCCCATTAGCCAACGACGTGCCTCGGCCTCGGAAGTAAAAACCCGCATCACTTTGTCAGAGAATTTTGAAGCAATGATCCGCAACAAGCCCGCGTCAACTTGCGTGCCTGCTAGCCAGGCAATCTTAAGATCTTCGAGCTCCCAGTTCGCGGAGCGGCGCGCGATCTCTAATAATTCCGTGGTGGTTGGATTAAGTCCGGCACATTCAACAAAACTCAATAGACGGTGTTCAGTGAGATGTTCTTCTGACTCCAGGGATTGCGCCACAGGGTCCACATCTTTTAGTGATGCCGTCTCATGAAACACAACATATATGATGTTGTTATCCGCTTCATGTTGAATCGTCCAACTCTGGCTCATGCGTGATCGGTGTGCTCAGGTGCTATTCTGACAAATCGATTTAAGTCGCGGTCTTTTCTCACCTGCAAACCGTTAAACACCTGACCGTTCATGACAATATAAACCCCGGGATCAAGGCTCTGGACGGCAGCGATAGCCATACCAACATTGAAGGTTGCATCGGATTGCGCAAAACGACCTGGTGCTAATGCGCCGGTAATGACAATAGTGCAATCCTCAATGGCTGCGAGCGCTCTGGCGGTATCCGTCATGGTATCGGTACCATGGGTGACCACGATAAGCTTTTGCTCCCGGGCCGCGATGGTATCCCGCACCAGTTTGCGGTCATCTTCCGTTAACTCCAGGCTATCTTTGCGCATCAAATGAATCATTTCATAATTCACGTGCACATGGGCCTGCTCTAGTAGATCCCCAACAACGGAGTCGCCTACCTCATAATCGCTCTTGGCATCAAAGTAGACCTTATCGATGGTACCCCCGGTGGTAATCACCAGGATCTCGGGGTCAACGGATAAATCAGGGTGTGACATTAACTGCACTTCATGAGTATCAACCGCACGGGATGATACTCTTTCAGCGCGACGTTTTCACTGCCTCAAATCAGATCAAGCAGCCTTATCTGCCGCACCTTGCAGACGATCAATAAGCGCAATCATCTCGGTGCGGCTCGGCCCTGTTTGCATTCGCGTCGGAGCGTTTTTCTTTCTGCCGCGAAACATGTAACGAAAGATGGTGAGCTTAATCCGCCAATCGTTCAAAAATTCGCCAGGCTTCTCTAAGAGGTTAAACGTCTTCATTACGCCGCGAAACACGTGCAGTTCCGAACGCGAGGCGGCTGAAATTGCGTCACCAAAAGCCAGCCCCAGATATTTCTTAAAGCTTTTGGCTTCTTCGAGTTCTTGCCCAGCAAAAATCGCGTCGGCCCGTTTGATGCCACGTTTATCTTCTTCAAGGCTGGTTTTAAAAATCGGCCGTATTTCTTCCTCGGTGCGCTGATCGAACACTCGCGCGCGCTCCAACGGGTCAGCTTGCTCAGTAATAACGTCTGCAAGCAAGTGGGCATGTAAAATACCAGTGCTACAACCGCGACCATAAAGCGGATTGGTTCTTACCTGGGCATCCCCCACGGCAAAATAGTTCATCACAAGCGGCTGCCCATCCTCTACGTAGTGTCGCCACACAGCGTGGATATCAGCAAATCCAAACGAGTTGGTTGTGGCGCGAGCCTTGTCTGCAGCCATCCAGTTATTTAGTCCTGGAATCGCCCGGCAAATCTCATCATAGGTGTCACCATCTTTGATGGCCTCGCGCAGTTTGGTTTCCCCATCTGGCACACAAATAATCACCGCAAAATGACCACCATCGCCCGGGAATACACCATACTTCATGTAACCTAAATCCCCGGCGGAGCGTTCTTGCTCATGTCGAGAAGGTTCTTCGACGCCAGGTAACAGTTCATAGTGCCGGGTGTAGTAGACAATCTCAGCATCATCATCTTCCTCCCGCACGTTAATGCCGAGATCTTTAAACCAATGGCGAAACTGGCTGGAGCGCCCTCCGGCATCCACAATCACATCTGCCAAAATGGTGTGTTCCTCGCGATCCTGCATCACGCGTATGCCGGTCATTTTTGGAATTTCGCCTGTTTGGTCAAACACCGCGCCAACCACATTCGCCTGATTGTTAATCTCTATATTGGGCTGACGCAGGACATAACGACGTAACACCGTTTCAATGGTGGCGCGACGGCACATTAACAACCAGAGCTTGTCATCTTCTGGTTCTGGCGTGTACTGATCTCGTAACTCCGGCGGCACCATATCTGAGAAAGTCACTTTGCGCGCACCAGCAGCCCAAAACTCTTCCACCAGATCGGGATAATTGTCTTTTAGAATGTTGCACATCAGACCAAGAAACGCGTGGGGATGACGAAATTGCGCGGCACCGCGCCGCTTCCATTCAAAAAATGCTTCATGGGCGCCGCCTTCCGGTGGTGGCACATCGCGTTCATACACAGTGACTTGATTACCTTTGCGGGACAGCGCCAGCGCTGTACACAATCCACAAATACCAGCTCCCACTATGGCTATATTCTCGGCCATCTTGTTCCCTCCTATCCTACTTCCTTCAGAAACTGAAGAATGTAGTCATTCACCTGTTCTGGCGCTTCTTGTTGCGTCCAATGCCCCGCACCGGGTATGAGTTCATTGATGCGCAGGTCTTTCACGTAAGTTGGCATGTTCTTCAAGGCCTCAGCGGCCATAACAATCACGCCGTCTTTTTCACCAGCAACAAACATGGCCGGTTGATGAATTTCCGTTGGCTTGTCAGCGGTCATTTCCCAGGTTTCATTATGATTCCGGTAGTAACTAATCGGCCCATGAAAGCCGTGCTTCTCAAATTGACTGACGTAATAAGCCAAATCCTCTGCCGTGCACCAGGGGCCAAGCTTGCCTGGATCAGGAATATCACTGAGCAAATCCGCATCAGCCGGCTTGGGCTGCATATCACCCAGTTCTGCTTCACCAGAGCCGATGTAAAGAAACTTCCGTAGCGACACTTCAAGATCCTTCTCAAACTCCGCCTCGGCAACACCTGGCTCCTGGAAGTACAATTGGTAGAAGAACATATCTTTAAAGATTGCCTTCATGGTATCCAGGGGTGGCGCTTCTGGCCGCGGCGAGAATGGCACCGAAAGCGCGCCAACCGCCGTGAAAACCTCTGGGTAATCCTTGGCACAAGCCCAGGCAGTAGGCGCCCCCCAGTCATGACCAATGACAATGGCCGTTTCATAACCTAGTGCTTGCACCAGGCCAACAATGTCCTTGACCACTTCAACTTGATTGTAATCGCCTATGTTATCCGGGGCGTCACTTTCACCATAGCCACGCATATCAGGCGCAACACATTTGAAACCCGCACCGGCGATGGGCGCAAATTGGTGCCGCCAGGAATACCATGACTCGGGGAAGCCATGGAGCAACAGCACCAGCGGACCTTCGCCCTGCTCAGCAATTTTTAACTGAATACCATTGGTGGCAATACGCCGTTCATTGATCACGCGCTGGCTCCTGGCAAGATGTCACCACAGGCGTTATCGGTATAGCCAGTTTGTTGGCTATAGGCGAGCTGACCCGCAACGAACACCGAATCCACACCAATTGCGTCACGAACGTAACGGCTACCTTCACCGGGTACATCCTGAACGTAATACTCTTCACCGCGGTCAATGGTGTCAGGGTCAAAAATTGTGATATCTGCCATATAGCCGGATTTCAGCAAGCCTCGTTCCTTAATCCCCCAGATAGCGGCAGTGTCCGAGGTAATCTTCTTCACAGCAGCTTCCAATTCGAAAGTACCGGTATCACGCACATACTTGGAAAACAAATAGCCCGTATCACCATAAGTTGAAAATGACAGGATGTGCGCGCCGCCGTCACTGGCACCAATATGCACATTAGGATCTTTTAGCAAGCCGCCAACCCGGACCACATCGTTGTGCCCCATATCAGCCGCCAGGAAGTGGGCGTCGAGGTTCTCTTCAAGGGATAGATCAATCATCACATCCAGCGCCGTGGTACCGCGAATTTTGGCGATCTCGGCAAGATTTTTGCCCACCAGTTCCTGGTTAGCTTCTGACTGCACCTGACGGAGCACCAACATATCCCATAGTGGCCCCATGGCCGCAGCCTCGGCTTTGAGTTGTTCTCGCTTCTCTGCGTCTTTAAAGGTGGCCATGATTTCTTCATGACTGCCGAAGCGCATGATGCCGTACCAGCCGGGCAAACGAATAAACAGTAAGCTAGGCACCGCAAAACTAAAGCTGATATCAATGGGCCGGGTTTGCACCTGTGGCCATACTCTCGCGCCGCGAGCCACCTGCTCGTTTACCCGCTGCATAATCTTGTCGACGATCGCCTCTTCGCCATTATTGACAAACAATGGTGAAAAGGTGGTGGTGATATTGTGCTTAAGAGAGATATCTGCCAACTGGTCAATACGCGCCACCGTGAGGTCAGCATCGTAAAACTCATTTACGATCTGCAAAATCCGGTCATAATCACCTAACACCTCACTTAAGGCGTCAACCTCTGCCGCAGACGCATACCGGCTAGGTACTGGCTGTAAGGTCTCGTCCATATCCACAAAGCTGGTAGATAAACCAATCGCGCCAGCATCTAAACACTCACGCAACAATTGTTGCATCTCTTTGAGTTCCGCATCGGTGGCAGTACGCTCCATCGCAGCATCACCCATCACCCATAGCCGCAGCACCGAGTGACCTACCAATGGCGCAACATTAATACCCAGGCCGTTTTTAATGCGTTCGATGAATTCAGGAAAGCTCTCCCAGGTCCATTCAATACCCTCAGCGAATGCCCGAACTGGCATTTCTTCAATTTGATTAAACATGCCTACCAATTTCGGCCGATGCTCTGCTTTCAGCGGTGCTAACGACAAAGAACAGTTGCCGGGGACAATGGTTGTGACCCCGTGTTCCATGGCTGGTTTGGCATAACCATCCCAGAGTAACTGAGCATCAAAATGCGTATGCGGGTCGATAAAACCCGGTGCAACGACTTTGCCACCAGCATCAATTTCCTGGCGGGCCTCACCCTGTACTTCACCCACAGCCACAATCCGGCCGTCGGCAATACCCACATCGCCTTGAAACGCAGGGGCACCACTACCATCTACAATTTTGCCATTACGAATAACGAGATCTAACATGTCACTACTCCACTAAAATCGATTAAAGGATGTACTTAAGGCATCCCTGACTTGTTCCCAACTGGCACCAACCAGGTCGTCCAATGAACTGGACTCCGTATTGCTAAGTAGCGTCTCGGCGGAGTGACGATCTAAATAAATTTCCGTCACGCCACCATTGTCGTACTCAATGGCCACAATCATTTCCGCAATCCCTTCATGGGCAGCGGCAACACGGGCATG
The DNA here is from genome assembly GCA_046290215.1 of Pseudomonadales bacterium. Classification (GTDB taxonomy): domain Bacteria; phylum Pseudomonadota; class Gammaproteobacteria; order Pseudomonadales; family Azotimanducaceae; genus JAHRVQ01. The sequence continues at coordinate 5,948 of JBKAGC010000036.1, forward strand.
TTTTATTTTTGCTGGCACCGAATAACTCCCTCGAACCAGGCCTTAAGCTAGCGGCGGCTCAAGAAAAATTACGTCGCTTGGTAGTATCTGGCTGGCTTGCTGATGGCTGTCTTTACTTGCCACCCGGCGCATAAACACATGCAAATTCCAGCTCTGTAATTGGGAAACCGCTTCTTCAAGCGACACATCACCGAGTTCACGCTCGGCGATGGTTTCCCACGTATCGTTATCCGCGGGAAAGATAGAACGGCGTACTACGGATAAAGCGTTGTCTGAAGCCATATCTATCTCCTTAGCTAACCTGTGCTTTCTCAACCATGCGGCTGGTCTTGGCTGTGGTGCACATCTTGCGCATGCGGATGGTACGTAACGTCTCCTGATAGTTTCTCAGGTTCGAATGTAAACGTTGCTTCGAAACGGGCGTTGAAACCCCTGCTAACGCGAGAGTAATGGCGTAATTGGCGTTTGCCTCAGCTTCTTTCAAGGAGATTTCTTCTTTCGCCCAACGATAAAAAGCTGCGGAGAAGATAGAACGCAAATGAGTGGCTAAAGCGACGGAATCCGTAAACGTTAAAATAAATCCATCGGCCACAGCATTGTCGATTAACTGCTGCCAGTGCAATAGGCGGTTGCGATCAGCTTCTGGTGCACGGGTCGACGCTGTCATCATTACGTTGCGGTAAAACTGCGGGTCTAGTTCCATCAACTCACGGGCAATGGACACCGTCTTATGAAACATATTTAAACTGTCAGCATTCTGCCGCGCCAGTGTCTCTTTAAAACGAGACAGGTCTGCATCCATGACGGCGTTCAAGATCGCCCGTTTAGAGCCAAACAGGTTATAAGGTGTCGCGATACTGACCCCGGCCTCTTCCGCTAGCGCCCGCATTCGAAACCCGGATTCACCAGACTGGATCAATGCCCGTGCTGCAGCAGTGATTTTGTCGCGGCGTCGGTTCTTACCTTCTTCTCTTACTCCCATTTTGCTTCAACCCCCTTAAGTTGCTTGTGTTTACTAATGGTTCACGCTGGGCCTGTTGCAGCCCTATCGTTAAAGAAAATCTTTTCTATGTGCTCAATGTTTTGCCTGGTCAATGCCAGCAAATCGTTATTAGTTGGGTCCGATAACCACAGGTCAAAACTGTGAATGTTCGCGGACACGATCATGCCGGCGAACAGACGCGCCTTGATATCATCCACCGCAAAGTCATGCTGAATGTAATCAGCGAGCAGCGATACCTGGGTCTTTTCGTAGTCAATCCACGCGGGTAACAGTTCTACCTGGGTGCGCAAGTACAAAGATTCATCAACCACCTCCTGGCCGCGGCGGGTCATGGTCTCGGCAAACTCAGCCTGAATCTCTCGAATAAACTGGAAAAATGGCATTTTGCCAGTGCTTTCCTCAATTCGTTGTTTGAGGTTGACGATGGCTGGCTCGCTAATCCCGGAGAACAGCTCGGCCTTCGAGCTGAAATGGGTAAACAGCGTGGTGACATGAACGTCGGCTTCTTTTGCCACCTTGGCCATCGTGACGTTAGCAGCACCCTCTCTGCCGGCGAGGCGCAGCGCTGAAGAAACAATCTTGCGCCGGGTTGCAGCCTTGCGCTGGGTGCGCAGTGGATAACGATCACCATCAGACTTTGTGTCATTACCCGGAGGTACGGTCACATGACTTAATGCTGCAGACTGCTCCGCAGAGTCTGAGGTTTGTTTAACCATTGAACGCCTTTCGACTTAATTCTATTAAAGTAGAATTATCTAATTCGATAGAAAGTTCAACAGGCAGAGAATGAAAATCACTCCTATTTTGCCAAACTTGAGGGAAAATCCTGCAAATTCCCATCAGCGACTACCAAACACAAATCGCCAGAGCGCAGGTATCATCACACTTCCATGGCAACAGGAGATAATTATCCCCCGGGCAAAAAGTTTCACTTTTCCTTCACATTCTCTTCATTTTTAACGAATTTCCGTCTATAGTACGCCCCACATTGTATTTGCGGCGAAGTGCCGTCTGGAATTTGAGGATCTAGTGAAGCAAAGAACAATAAAAAAGGCTGTTTCGACCGTGGGCATTGGGGTCCACACTGCAAATAAGGTCCAACTCTCTTTCCGTCCTGCCCCAGCCAATACCGGTATCGTGTTTGTTCGCACCGATATCAAAGGCTTGCCTACTATCCAGGCACATGCCAGCAATGTCAGCAATACCATGTTATCCACTAGCCTCTCTGAACAAGGCGTTACCGTGTCTTGTGTTGAGCACCTGATGTCTGCCTTATGGGCGATGGGCATTGATAATCTGTTTATCGAAGTGGACAGTGAAGAGATCCCCATCATGGATGGCAGCGCTGCGCCGTTCATTTATTTGATCAAAAATGCCGGTATCGACACGCTGGATGCCGACAAGCAATTCATTCGGATCCTCTCTGAAATCGAAGTAAGCGATGGCGATGCCGTCGCGACACTAAAGCCTTTTGATGGCTTTAAAGCCTCTTACACGTTCGTTTATGACCATCACGTGTATAACCGCTACCCCAAGCACGCGTGTTTAGACTTTACCCAGACATCATTTGTTGATGAGGTCAGCCGGGCTCGCACCTTCGGCCTGGCTAAAGACCTCGATCAAGCCCAGGCCATGAATAAATGTCTTGGCTCTAGCCTGGAAAACGCCATTGGTATTGATGACTTTGCCATCCTCAATCATGACGGCTTACGTTATGAAGATGAATTCGTAAAACATAAGTTACTAGACGCTATTGGTGACCTATACCTGTGTGGTCACACCATCATTGGTGAGTTTGATGGCTACAAATCTGGCCACACCAGCAACAACCTGCTGGCAAGAGCCCTGCTTGCACAACCCGAGGCCTGGACGTTGGTCACACCAGAAGCCCAGGACAACAGCAGCGAGCCATTCTTACAGCCCATCGCGGCATAGAAATATGGGGGGAGAGGTTAATGGGCGGAGTGATTACTCCGCCCGTTTTCCTTGTGCGTGTTCGCGCTGGGGCAAATCATATGTCTCAGCGCGAACACAGGTCAGCTAGCCGGGCCAAACGGCGTCATTTGACTGCGAATTAACTCTCTAAACTCAGCCAGAATTGCCTCGCACCGGGTCTCATCATTGAAGGCAAGTTGCAGTGCCGAGCTAGATAAAGACGCCATCATATAAACGCTGGTCCAGGTTCGCTCTGAATCTTGTTTCACCCCGAGTTGTTCAAGCCGTTGCACCAGGGCCGTCGCAATGCGCTGATTCAGCGCCTGATCTAGCTCCATCAGCACCGTATTCGCCTGTGCGCAACGCCACAGTCGCGCAAATACAGCTTCCGACCGACATAACTCAACAAAATTATCGAACAAGCGCAGCGACGTATCGGTTAATGCGGCCGGATGTTTCACCTCCGCCAACTCCGCTAACCACAGCTGTTCCAGCCGTTCAAAGTGGCTCGCTAACAAAGTCCATAGAATGGCATTTTTGTCTGGGAAGTACTGATACACAGTAGAAATCGGCAGCGCCGCACCGTCAGCAATCTCACGCATACTCACCGCATCATTGCCCCGCTCGCCGATGAGTTGGCTCGCCACCGCCAGCACTCGATCATATTTTTCTCGACTGCGCTGCTGCTTGGGAACTCGCCTGAGCTCAATTGCACCCATAAAATCACTCGTTGACAAAACCTGATCTATGCTCATAATAACTTTTACTTCGCACCCGAACAACTGGAAGCTGACCATGGCAGGCAAACTACAACTACAAACTCTACCCAGCAGCGCCTCTACCGAGGAAATTTTAAAAGTCATCGAAAGAGACGGCGCGATGATTCTTGAAGGGGTTTTGAGCGCAGAGGAAATTGCCCTATTTCGCCAGGAGCTTGACCCCTATATGGAAGCCACTGCCAACGGCACAGATGAATTTACTGGCCGCTCTACCACTCGCACTGGTGGACTCGTCAGCCGCTCTGAACAAGCGCGGCAAATGATTATGCATCCCACTGTCCTGGCCGCGGCAAACAAATTTCTTGAGCCTTACTGTCAACGCATCCAACTGCATTTGTCACAGATCATTCGTTTAAAACCAGGCCAGGGTAAGCAAGAAATCCATCGTGATCGTTGGGCCTGGGGGCACTACTTAAAGGACATTGAGCCGCAGTTTAATACCATTTGGGCAATCACAGATTTCACCGCGGAAAACGGTGCGACTCAGGTGGTGCCGGGTAGCATTGATTGGCCGGATGATCGCAAAGCCAAGCCAGATGAAATTTGTCAGGCTGAAATGCCAGCGGGTTCTGTATTGCTATATACCGGTAGCGTGTTCCACTCCGGCGGCGCTAATCAATCAAACGGCGACCGAATTGGTGTTAATCTGACCTACACTCTGGGTTGGTTGCGTCAGGAGGAGAATCAATATCTTTCTTGTCCACCAGAGATTGCGCGGCAGTTCTCCCCAGAGCTACAAGATCTCCTGGGTTATGCCATGGGACAGTACGCTCTCGGCTATTACACACCACCAGGTGCACCTGGTGAGCACCCAGAATGTATTACCACCGCCCATGCCGTCCGCGAGGTAGCAAATGAGGCATTGGGCGGAGCTGAGCTATTGGACAGCGCCAGACAAACCTAGGCTTTCGCTTTGGCTGCCGCCTCTCGCGCCGCCCGCACAGATTCGTTAGTCTGATTGAACAACAACTCGCGGCGCGCTTTTTCCTCAGCCTCGGTTAATTCACGCTTACCTAATTCCTCGCCCACTTTTCGACCCAACTGTACTTGCGGGCGCTCTGCCACTTGTTTAACCCAGCGCCGCAAATGGGGATAGGTCTCCCACATCGACTCATCAATTAAGCGACCAATCAAGAAAGCCCAGGGCCAGGTAATGATATCGGCAATGCTATATTCGTTGCCCGCAAGATATTCGTTTGCTGAAAGTTGGGCATCCATGACGCCGGACAGCCGATCCACTTCTCCCACAAAACGTTTGGTCCCGTATTCCAACTGTGCCGGATCGTCAGCGATGTTCTTACCATAGTTTTTGAAGTGATTGGCGTTACCCATCATTGGGCCAAGATTGGCCATTTGCCAGTGCACCCATTGCAAAACTTCATAACGACCAGCACCTGACTCTGGCAGAAACTTACCGGTTTTATCCGCCAGATATTCAAGGATGGCGCCAGACTCAAATAAAGCCAATGGCGCGTCACCACCATACAAAGGCGCATGATCCACAATCGCCGGCATGCGATTGTTGGGGCTAATTTTCAGAAACTCCGCGGTGAATTGATCGCCCCCGCCAATGTCCACAGGCATGAGGTTATAGGCTAACCCACACTCTTCCAACATGATGGAAACTTTCCAGCCGTTAGGTGTTGGCCAGTAATATAAATCGATCACAATGTTCTCCCTCGCTTTTGTCCCTTAATAATTAGCCGAGCTCCGCTTCCAGCGCTTCCCAGCGCGCCATTAACTCTAACAGTTCGGCTTCAGCAGCTTCTAGTTCGGTCAAAAGCGGTTGCTGCTCCGCCGGCGGTTGTTGGTAAAAATCTGGCAACGCCATGGTTTCCTGCAAGCCGCTGATTTTTGTTTCTATGGCTTCTATCTGTTCCGGCAGGCGGTTCAGTTCCCGTTCAAGCTTCTGCCGCTCGGCTTTCTCTTTTTTCTGTGTCGCATAATCCTGTTTGCTGGCTTTTTCGGTAGTTGGTTGCGCTGCCGCAGTTGCATCTTGTCCGACATCAAGAAATGCTCTGGCTGCCTCAAAGCCGCCAACGGATTCAGTGATGTGGCCGGCCTTACCAAATACCAACATGCTGGTGACCACATTGTCGAGGAAGTAACGATCGTGGGACACGATCAACACGGTGCCATTGAACTCACTCAAGCGCTCTTCTAATAGCTCCAGGGTTTCCACGTCCAGATCATTAGTGGGTTCATCAAGAATCAAAAAGTTGGCCGGCTGTGTGAACAATCTAGCCAGCAACAGTCGATTCTGCTCGCCACCAGAAAGGGTTCGGATCGGTGCCCGGGACTGGTCGGGATTAAACATAAAGTTGCTTAAGTAAGTCACCACATGCAGCGACTTGCCACCCACCTCAATAAACTCTTTGCCTTCTGATATGTAATCCGCCACAGATTGTTCGGGATTGAGTTGCTCGCGGTTTTGATCGAAATAGGCAATATCCAGGCGAGTCCCTTGTTTGACACTGCCGGCATCGGGGGTTTCATTGCCAAGCAAAAGGCGAATCAGCGTGGACTTACCAGCGCCGTTTGGCCCAATCAGACCAACCCGGTCACCACGCTGCAAAATAAAATCAAAATCACGCACCACTGGCGTGTCGTTGTAACTTTTTGTTAACCCGGTTGTTTCAATGACAATTTTGCCAGACTGACCACCACTACCAATTTCTAGCTTTAGGTTGCGTTCATCGCGGCGCGCGGCCCGTTCTTGTCGAAGTTGCTGCAAGGCACGAACGCGTCCCTCATTACGGGTTCTGCGGGCTTTGATGCCTTGACGAATCCAGGCTTCTTCTTTTGCCAGCTTTTGATCAAACAGCTTGTTCTGCTCGGCTTCCACTTCTCGTTCGTGGTCGCGGCGTTCCAAAAAGCTCTGATAATCACAATCCCAGCGCTTCACCTGACCTCGATCAATGCCGATGACGCTGGTGGCCACGGCCTGCATCAACGCCCGGTCGTGACTGACGAACACCAGAGTGCCGCGAAATTCTTTGAGCAAGCCCTCGAGCCACTCGATGGTTTCAATATCCAGGTGGTTAGTAGGCTCATCGAGGAACCACACATCTGGCTCTTGCACCAGGGAGCGGGCAATGGCCACGCGTTTTAACCAACCGCCGGACAAATTCGCAAGGCTGGCGGTTGGATCCATATCGAGGCGATCCAAGACGGAATCAATTCGATGCTTCAAGGTCCAGCCATCGGCAGCATCAATGGCCTGCTGCAGTTTGTCGAGCTTCACCAGATCCACATCAGGTTTTACCGCTTCTGCCTCATACTCCGCCAGTTGCTCACCAATGTTGGCGAAGGCGCCAGACACGGCAGCAAAGATGGTCGCGTCTTGCCTTGCTGGCAACGATTGTTCCAGGGCGGCAAACCGCAGCTTATCCTGGCGCCAAATGGTGCCATCGTCCGCGGCCACCTCACCCAACATGACTTTCATCAAAGTGGACTTGCCGCTACCGTTGCGACCACTCAGACAGACTCGATCACCGGCCTGGATCGCCAGATCAACGTTATCGAGGATGACATCGGTGCCATAGGTTAAATGCACACCGCTTAGAGTTAATACCGCCAAGAGCTAGGTTTTGTCTGCAGCGTCAAACTTGGCAAGCTGCTCAGGGCTTGCCGGGGTTTGGAACTTTTCCTTCCATTCAGCGTAAGGCATGCCGTAAATGATCTCCCGCGCCTCTTCATAATCCATCTCGATTCCTTTATCCTCTGCCGCCGCTCGATACCACTTACTCAGGCAGTTACGACAGAAACCTGCAAGATTCATTAAGTCGATATTTTGCACCTGCTTGTTTTCATCAAGGTGCGCCACCAGACGGCGGAACGCGGCTGCCTGGAGTTCGATTTCTGTTGATTCGTTCATGTAGGTACCTCTCATTGCTTCAGGTTTGGCTATTGCGAGCAGGGTGAACTCGGCAAAAGTGCGCGATTTTACCTTATTGAGAACTTCAGCGCTTAGGATCCGGTTACCCAATTCATGCAGACATTTAAGATCGGCCAAAAATGGATTAGCAACGCCGAACCAGAACTGGCCATGGGCCGCGTCATCAGTATCGCTGACCGGCGAGTTTCTATTTATTTTGATCTTGTGGCAGAAGATCGCACTTACGCCATGCACCAGGCCCCGCTCTCCAGGGTAAAGTTCTCCCCCGGCGATGAAATCACCACCCAGGATGGTATACGTCTCACCATTAGCTCAGTCAGTGAGCAAGATGATATGTTCATCTACCACGGTGATTATGACGGAACCAGCACTGCCATCATCGAAACCGAATTGGACCCCAATGTCCGGTTCGCAAAACCGGAAGACCGGCTGTTCACGGCACAATTTGATAAGAACAGCAGTTATCACCTCAGGGTCTTAACCCGGGAGCAAAATGCCGCCCGCGCCAGTTCTGATGTGCAAGGTCTGGTGGGTCCGCGCATTGGCCTAATTGCTCATCAGCTATATATTGCCAATGAAGTGGCCAGTCGCTTTGCCCCGCGGGTGCTGCTGGCCGATGAGGTGGGTCTGGGCAAAACCATCGAAGCCGGTCTTATCCTGCACCAACAATTGCAAACCGGGCGCGCCGAGCGCGTGTTGATTATTGTCCCAGAAGCCCTGACCTTTCAGTGGTTCGTTGAGATGATTCGCCACTTCAATTTGCAATTCACCATGCTGGACGAACAACGCTGCCTGGAAATCAGCAGTGATATGGCCCCGGCTGAAGCATTAGATCTGGATCTGGATTTTACCGACCCTTTAGGTAATAACCCTTTTGAAGCCCAGCAGTTAATGATCTGCAGCATTAATCTTTTTACCGAGTCAGAGACGCGCCTGGCTGAGGCGCTTGAAGCGGATTGGGACCTGATCATTGTCGATGAAGCTCATCATCTGCAATACGAACCTGGCAACCCGAGCATTGAATACCAGGTGGTTGAGCAGCTTTCGAAACGAACCGCTGGCTTGTTGCTCCTCACGGCCACGCCAGAACAATTGGGTAAACAAGGCCACTTCGCGCGATTAAAACTGTTAGATCCAGATCGCTTTAACGATTTTGCCGCCTTTGAAGCAGAATCAGAAAAATTCGCAGAAATCGCCGAGGCCGCAACCAATCTGATCGACCAGACCGATCAAGCGGATGCCGCCAGGGCCAAAATTGAAGCTTTAGTGGGTAAAGAAAGCAGCGATGAAGCATTAATTCGAGCCCTACTGGACCGGCACGGCACCGGCCGCGTCCTGTTCCGCAATGTCCGCGCCGGCATTGACGGCTTTGCCCAGCGTATCAGCCACCCAGTGGCATTGAAGCGCCCCGCCGCTTATGGCACAGAACTCTACCCTGAGGAAGCCCACGATGACTGGATGGATGTGGACCCCCGTGTCGACTGGCTGAAAGACTTGCTAGAGCAAAACCCAGAAGAAAAAGTTCTTTTGATCGGCCGCAAACGCACCACCATTCTCGCGTTAGAAGCCAGGCTCAACAGCATCAGCCCAATTCGCACCACCACCTTCCATGAAGGTATGGATCTGGTTGCCCGGGACCGGGCTGCGAACTATTTTGCCGATAGTGCCGGCGCGCAAATCATGCTTTGTTCAGAAATCGGCAGTGAAGGTCGCAACTTCCAATTTGCCAGTCATCTAGTGCTTTTTGATCTGCCGCTGAGCCCGGATTTGCTCGAGCAGCGGATTGGCCGCCTGGATCGAATTGGGCAGCGCTATAACGTGCAAATTCATGTGCCCTACTTCCTTGACTCTGAATCGGAGCAACTCTATCGACTTTATGAAGAAGGCTTCAACTTGTTTGCCGCACCAAACCCCGTGGCGCAAAATTTGTTCGAAAAGCTCGCCGTGCCCTTTGCAGATTTGGACGCTGCAATACCGGAGATTGCCGCTGAGAATCAACAAGCCCTGACGGCCTTGCAAGCCGGGCGCGACCGCTTGCTTGAACTGAACTCTTTTAACGAAGAGAAAGCCATGGCCTTGATCGATGGCATCATTGATCAAGATCTTGATCGCAGCCTCGAGCAGTATATGGAAGCGTCCTTTGACCACTTTGGGCTTGAATCCGAGGACCTTGGGCAAAAAATCATGCTGCTCAAACCTACTGAAAGCGCCCAGCGTCATGACCCTGTGAGTGCGGAAACCATGGGGCACTTCTATTATCCAGAACTACCCGAGGACGGGATTCGCTACACCTATCATCGCGAAACCGCCCAGAGCCGCGAGGACGTGCAGTTCTTAACCTGGGAAAGCCCTATGGTGGCCCAGGCCATTGATGCCGTGACCAGTGACTTCGTGGGCAACAGCACCATGATTGTGGTGAAACATCCGGCCCTCAAAGCGGGCTCGCTGCTGCTAGAGACCCTTTCTGTGGTGGACTGCCCCGCCAAGAAAAAACTGGGTATCGCCCGATATTTGCCGCCCAAAGCCCTGCGCTATCTTGTTGCCCCGAGCCTGAATGACGTCACTGAAAAACTACCTTACGACTCTATGGCCGAGTATCTGGTTAAGGTGCCACGGGCAACCTACAAAAAGATTCTCGAAAGTCAGGCGGACGGTATCAAAAACATGCTGGATCGCGCCAAGCAACTGGCGAAAGAGGAACTTGCCGGACTCATTGAAAATGCTCGGGAACAAGCCCAAACGGAACTCGATAGCGAGGTAAACCGGCTCACTTCTCTGCAAAAGGTCAACAGTAATATCCGCAATGAGGAAATTGAGTATTTACGCCAACATCGTCAAGACGTGCTCGCGGCACTGGATAACACGCAAATCCGCCTTGATGCCATTCGGGTCATCATTGCCACGGCTTAACGAACCAACCTAAAAGCGTGCGTATAGGTCCAGGGCGATCAGGGAAACAATTGACACCAGCGCCAGACTAGAGAGCAAAATGCGCGTCGCGGCACAAAACCGGCAAGGGGGTTTTGACGCAGCAGGCGTTCGTTGTGGGAGCGAAGCAGACAAGGTACACCGCCAAAAGATTTCGTCAGGTACCTGAAGTATAGATTCTAATTCAGGCTTTGCTTACCATCCCCGGGCAAGGCATCCCGGGCTTCAATCACCGCGATATCAAAAACGAAGGTTAACCCGGCAAGTGGATGATTGGCGTCAATGGTCACGGTGTCTTGTTCTACCTCCACCACCTTCGCTACCTGGCTTTCCGCCCCGGAGCCGAGCTGGAAGATCATGCCCACTTCGATTTCTTCAGCATCGGACTGAATCATGTCTTTGGCCACCGTGCGAATAAGCTGTTTTTGCGGCCAGCCATACGCATCTTCCGGGCCGATGGTTACCGTAAACTCATCACCGGGTTCTTTGCCACGAACGGCCTTTTCCAGGCCCGGAATCATGGTGCCGTCACCTTCGATAAATTGAAGTGCCTCGCCCCCGGCGGACGAATCCACCATGTCACCCTCGGTGTTTCGAAGCACATAATCCAGTTTGTAAAAACGCGGCATAAGGGATCTCGCTTGAAGAGGCTGCGGACTATATCAAACCGCCGCGGCAACTCAAGGAAGTGGGCCACAGACCCGACGAATCAACCGCTGCCAGCGATCTTTGACATGTTCTGCGGTTACCTCTTTTGGCAGTGGAATCGCTTCGTGCGACGCGTCCTTTAGTAGCGCCACCGCGCCAGCAATATCCTCGTAACGGCAGGATTTTGGCATGAACTCACGATATGCCAGATCATCAGGCACCACGGGGCGACAACCTGCTGCCACCGCTTCCAACACGGCAAGGCCCTGGAACTCATGCCGAGCGGTAGAGAGCACCACATCACATTGAGCCAGTAAAGCCAGATAAACCTCGCGATCCTCGATATAACCAAACTGCCCCAATCGACTACCGAGCATCGCCTTGATTCGTTCAATCGGCGCAGGAATCTGGCGAAACTGCTGACCAATCAGGTGGAAGCGAAACGCCAGACCAGATGCCACCAATTGCGTGACCAGGGCTTCAAGTTCATCTAAACCCTTGTCGTGCTCCCAGCGATGATTCCAGACGATCTGCAAAATATCCTGGTGACTATCCGTTGGCCTGGCGTCAGGCACCCGCACGGGTATCTGGATAGGCACCGGAATCACTTCGCTGACATCGTCAAGTTTTGCCACGATGCCCTCAGGGACACCATCAGGCATCTTGCCGAGCAATTGCGCCGCACCTTGCAAAAAGCTTTGCTGGTTAAACCGTGAGTTAAACACCAGTCGGTCTGCTGCCATGGCACTGTAAATACTCGTGATTTGCCGCTCTAGCTGACGCTCTGGATGCTGATCGGGGTAGGCAAACTGATTTTCATGGAAATATATAATGGCCGGCACATGCCCCAGCCAGGGCGCCAGTCCTTTTAGGGTGGCAAAGTCCGTCATTGAGGTGGCAATAATCAAGTCATATTCAGCCTGTAGCTGCGGGTCTTGCGACAAGGTCAGGCTGTTACCGCGAAATCGCCAGCTAAAGTGCCGCGCCGGCAGGGTCACCTCAGTGACCTGAAGCGCCACAAACTGCTGCAAGTGTGCCACCAGCTGCTGCCGCCAATATTGGTGGCTCATGGCGTCATAGGGTGAAAGCAGTAAGAGTCGCAAAGTCATCCCTATATGGTACCCGTTGCGCGGGTCCTTCTGTAGAATAACCGCCTTAACTGCAACAAAGAGAATCACGATGGCTATGGTAATTATTGGCGCCGGTCAAGGCGCTGGACAAGCAGCGGCAAGTTTTCGTCAGGAAGGTTATGAGGGCGAAGTCATAGTCCTGGGTGAGGAAGCTTACCCCCCTTATCAACGGCCACCTTTATCAAAAGCCTACTTGTCTGGCGACTTACCGCTGGAGAAGGTCTACGTTCGTGCAGAAAAGTTTTACGCCGACAAAAACATCGACATGCGCACCAATACCCGGGTCACCAGCATTGATCCTGACGGGCATACCGTCACCACCGCCGCCGGTGACACCATTGCTTATGAAAAGCTCATGATTGCCACCGGCAGCCGGCCCCGTATTCTCAATATTGAAGGCAGCGACCTTGCTGGCATTCATTACCTGCGCACCATTGCCGATGTGGATGGCATTCGCGAGGCCATGGGCAACGCTGAAAACATCGTCATTGTTGGCGGCGGCTATATTGGTCTTGAGGTTGCCTCGGTCGCGGTATCTTCTGGCAAAACCGTCTCGGTTCTGGAAATGGAAAGTCGCATCTTGCAACGAGTCACCACACCGGAAATGAGCGCGTACTACCATCAGCTACATGAGTCTCGCGGTTTAAATATTCTCACGGAAACCACCTTATCCGGCTTTAGTGGCTCAGACGGCAAGGTCACTGAAGTACTGTGCGGTGATAAATCTATTCCTGCCGACCTGGTCATTGTTGGCATCGGCATCATCCCTAACATCGAATTGGCCCAGGAAGCTGGCCTTGCCTGTGAAAACGGCATCACGGTGGATGACCACTGTCAGACTTCTAATCCTGACATTTACGCCATTGGTGATTGCACCAACCACCCTAACCCGCTGCTAAACCGCCGCTTGCGCCTGGAATCGGTACCCAATGCCATGGAACAAGCCCGGGTTGCGGTAAGCAACATGTTAGGTGGCGACAAGATCTATGCCGCCGTGCCATGGTTCTGGTCGGATCAGTATGAGCTCAAACTACAAATGGTTGGCTTTTCAGCAGACGGTGATACCCAGGTCTTGCGCGGTGATCAGGCAGCCAACGAATTTGCCGTGTTCTACCTGAAAGACGGTAAGGTTGTGGCCGCCGATGCAGTGAACGCACCGCGAGAATTTATGGTGGCGAAGCAACTCTACGGCGTTGAGGTGGACCCAGCAGTTCTGGCAGATCCAGAAACAGACCTCAAAACTTTGATTAAGCGTTAGCATTTATGTCGATGGGACTTGAGATTCAAGAAGTCACCAAGTCCTTTGGCGATAAAATTGCGGTGGACAATTTGTCTGTGAGCGTTCCGGGGGGATCGATCTACGGTTTCCTTGGACCGAACGGCGCTGGCAAAACCACCACCATTCGCATGATCATGAGCATCTTGTTTCCGGACAGCGGTCAAATTCGGCTGTTTGGTGAACTTGACACCATGACCTCGAAAGACCGCCTGGGTTACTTGCCGGAAGAAAAAGGCCTCTACAAGAAGATGAAGGCCCGGGAGTTGATTGCCTATTTTGGCCGCCTCAAAGGCATGACCCGCAGCGCTGCCAATGAACGCGCGGTGACCTTGCTAAACCAGTTTGGCCTTGGCGATGTGGTGGAACATCGCTGCGACTCCCTATCCAAGGGCATGGGGCAAAAGGTACAAATAATCGCCACCTTGCTGCATCAGCCGGAGCTGGTGATTCTTGATGAACCATTCTCTGGTCTCGACCCTATCAACGTTGAGGTAGTCAGAGACATCATTTTGCAACTCAAGCGCGAAGGCAAAACCGTCATTTTCAGCACCCATATCATGGAGCAAGCAGAGCAAATCTGTGACTACATTTTGCTCATGAACAAAGGCCAAAAAGTCCTCAACGGCAGTCTTAGTGAGGTCAAACAAGCTGCCAGCCAAACCATCTATCTTGAATATGATGGCCACAATTCAGGCGACCTGTTTACCAGCCTGCCTGGCGTTACTCGAGTCAATGACATGGGCAAAGCCGCTGAGTTATCCATCGAGTTAAACT
>JBKAGC010000037.1:0-20144 GCA_046290215.1 Pseudomonadales bacterium
ATAAAATTATAGGTGTAGCCAATTTGATGTAGGAGCGTGACGGAAAACAAAAACGACACTGGGATACCGAGGCCAACAATAATGCCAGAACGTAAGCCCATGGCGGCCACAATCAACACCATCACCAGCGCTAGTGCTGTGACAAGATTACCTTGTAGCTCAGTGACCTGACTCTGAGCAAACGGCGCCTGATCCTGAGTGTAAAATACGTCTATCTTGTTCGGTAAGTTAGGCCGATAACGATCTACCACTGCCTTCGACTTATCTACCGTTTTAATGATGTTGGCGTTAGCGCGCTTAATGACGTTAATGGAAATCGTTCGTTGACCATTAACGCGAGCGTAGTTGTTACGATCTTTAAAGGTTCGTTTGACGGTTGCCACATCCTTTAAGGTCACCACCGTACCGGCATTGGTTTTTATGGGCAGATCAAACAAGTCCCGGGCATCTTCGATCACACTAGGTACTTTTACAGCGAAGCGCCCTTCCCCGGTATCAAGGCTACCGGCTGGAATCAGACGATTGTTGCGGACGATGGTGTTAATCAACTCTTCACTGGAAATCTGGTAAGCCTCGAGGGCCGTAGGATCAATCACCGCCTCAAGCAATTCCTCCCGGTGTCCTTGCAGTTCCGCATCTAATACTTCGGGCAAAGCTTCGATGCTATTGCGGAGCTTAATGGCATGCTCATACAAAGTGCGCTCTGGCACCAGATCGCCCACCAGGTTGATCTGCAGGATTGGGAAGTCAGCAGTGGTTTCCTCGTTAATCACTGGTTCTTCCGCTGTACTTGGCATTTCCGGCTTGGCGCGATCTACCGCCTCCCGGACTTCCAGCAAGGCTTCTTCAAGGTCGAAATCCACATCAAATTCCACCAC
The DNA here is from genome assembly GCA_046290215.1 of Pseudomonadales bacterium. Classification (GTDB taxonomy): domain Bacteria; phylum Pseudomonadota; class Gammaproteobacteria; order Pseudomonadales; family Azotimanducaceae; genus JAHRVQ01. The sequence continues at coordinate 879 of JBKAGC010000037.1, forward strand.
CACCGTGGCGAAGTTTTCCTGGGCGTAAGAAGTAATCTCTTCAACCCCTTCAACGCTGCGCAACTCGGTTTCCAGCGGCATGACCAGCAGCCGTTCACTATCTTCCGGGGAGATCCCCTCGTGGAACACAGAGACCACATAAATCGGAATGGCAATATAAGGGTCACTTTCAATGGAGATAGAGTTCAGGGATGAACTGCCCGCGAACAGCACCATGAACATTAACAGCAGCGTGGTTCTAGTCCGATTTACCGCTGCATCGACGAGGCCGTTCATGAGGATTTCACCTCAGCGGCAGCAGCTTGCACCGGGTCCGTGACTGCTGCCCCTGGTTGAGCTGTTTCCAGATCTTCAAACGTCGGCTCAACAACTTCGCCAGCCACCACCAGTTCTTGTCCTACCGTGATCAAGGTGGTGACCTGCGGAAGCCCGCTGACCCACAAGCCGTTTTCATCTTGCCGCACAATATCCACCAGATAGAACTCCACTTCGTTCTCGCTGTTCATGGTGCGGACGCCAATATTGCCTACATCATCCAGGGTCAGTAAGGCCGGGGAGATTTTATGGGCCTGAATCTGGCGCACGGGAATCGTGATCTCGGCGGTTAGGCCACTTGCAATTCGGTAGTCTGAATTCTCAGTTTCCAGCTCAATGGCATAGGTACGGGTTGCGGGGTCAGCAACCTTGCCAATAAAGGAAACCGTGCCTTCGACAATTTCGCCACTGGAGAGCCTGGCTTTACCGGTTTGACCGACGCTCACGCCGCTAATTTCCAGCTCAGATATCCGCCCGGCCAGGAGCATTGGGTCGAGCGCCACCAGAGTCGCACAAGTCACACCCGGGGTGACTAAATCACCGAGTTCCAGTGGCACACTTTCAATCAAGCCGTCGAACGGAGCACGAATATTCAGTCTTTCCACATCCAATTGACTGCGTTTGTAGTTGGCTTCCGCGGCCGCCAGACGAGCCCGGCTCTGGGCGATTAAGGTCTGGGATTGCAAACCCTCTTTAGCCAGCCGCTGACTGCCTTCATATTCGATCTTTGCCTGAGCAAGCGCTTGTTTGGCTTCTTCCATGGCCACCAGGCGATCTTCCGCTGAAATCCGGCACAGACGATCGCCTTGTGCAACACGATCACCACGCTCCACAACACGCTCCACCACGGTGCCGCCAATCTGGGCCTTTACCTCCACCTGACGACGACTATGGGTCTCGCCGCGAATCTTTAGTTCACGGGCCTGGACCTGACTGTAACTGGTGGCGACACGAACAGCCACGGGCGGCTTTTCCTCGCCAAGCAATGCCACATTACGGTTTTGTTCAGCAATGGTATCAGCTGGGCTGGGCGGGTCTTCTGAGAGTTGCCCACTGACAAGCCAGGCTATGACCAGGGCGGCAATAATTAACGCGGTAAGATAGGTGGAACGCATATCGGGATAGGTCCTTTACCAAGATGCAAAAAGACGTCCGGCCAGTCTGCGCTGCCTATGGAGTCTAACGTGTTGAGGTTGCCCTCAAGAATCGCGGTATGTTAGTGAAAACTCGTTATTTTTTCCACCGCTGACACCGGTACCTATCCCGAAAATCGCATCAGCAATGGCTTTTACGTAATTCCGCAACATTTGACGCCAGCTTTTAGGAAAAGGTTTAAAAACTTTTCGAGTTTCTTCGCCAATCTGCCTGAATCGATCAAAATCTACCCAGTTTTGGCAGCCATCCGCCACTTTTTACTAACGAGCCCGGACTCTAACAACCGCATCTAGGCTTGAATTCAAGTCCTGACACCGAAAACCATCGCGAAAAACCTCAGCGAATTGTAAACTTCCCGGTCACATCTGGAACTTACCAGGTGCTTACACATGTTTTTGCTAACTCAGGGGGAGAATATGCAAAAAACCAAAACACTGCTGCTTAGCAGCATCATACTTGCCAGCGCCTCACCGGCACTGGTCCAGGCAGAAGACGCTGCTTCTGACATCGAAGAAGTCGTTGTTACCGGTACCCGGAAGGAAGGCCTCTCGCCAACCGAAACGCTGTCTCCGGTTGATGTCTTTTCTGGCGGTAGTGTCGCCAATCAGGCCACTTTCGATCTCACCGATGGCATCACCAAACTGTCGCCATCGATCAACACTCAACGCTTTCCAATTGCTGACGGCACGGCGTTTATTCGCCCGGTGACCCTGCGCAATTTGTCTCCGGACCAGACTCTGGTTTTGGTCAATGGTACTCGCCGGCATCGTTCGCCGCTGGTGAATTTGCAGTTAGCGCCACTGGGTACTGTCAATCAGGGCGCCCAGGCAGTGGATTTCGCCTCGATACCAGGCGCTGCCATCCAGCGCATTGAAGTGCTGAGAGACGGTGCTTCAGCCCAATATGGTTCTGACGCCATTGCTGGTGTCGTCAACGTTATCTTAAAAGATGCCAACGAAGGCGTCTCAGTATCAGTCCAAACTGGCGAGTACTATGAAAACGACGGCGAGCGCACAGCAGTTAGCGTGAACGGCGGCTTTAACCTGTTCGATCAAGGTTTTATCAACGGCACCATTGAGTACTCCGAAGCTGACACCACCAGTCGTGGTCAGGCTCGACCTGATGCCGCTGCAGTAGGTGCCATTGTCGGTGCAGGCGTTGTCCCTCTCGGCGGTCTTGGCCAACGCTGGGGTGACCCGGATGTTGAAAACCTTAAGCTGTTTATCAATACCGCTTTCGACGTCACTGATGCTGTTGAGCTGTACGGTCATTTTAGCTATACCGAAAACGAAACCGTCTCTGACTTTTTCTACCGCGGCCCAGTTTTGCCGGCAGCCAATATGATTGCAGCACGGGAGACACTGCAAGTAGATACCGATGGGGACTTCTTGCCTGACCCAGCGCCCCAGAGCTTAATCGATAGCATCACCGGTGCTGGTTTAAACCCTGCTGACTATCTCGTTGCCGATGCCACAAGCGCCAGCGGTTTTGTCCTGCGGAATCCAATCTTTACTCAATTCCCAGGCGGTTATAACCCAAGCTTTGGCGCTGACCTTGAAGACTACGCCATCGTTATTGGCGCACGCGGCGAACTGAGCAATGGCGTGCAGTGGGACTTTACAGTTCGTGATGCCGAGGCAGAAGCGGACTACAACATTTCCCAGACAATCAATCCAAGCCTGGGTCGCCTATCGCCCACTAGCTTTAATCCTGGCACCCTGACCCAGGAAGAAACTAGCGTAAACCTGGATATTGTTACTGAATTTGAAATGGACGGCCTGGCTTCACCGCTTAACGTCGCATTTGGCTATGAGTACCGTGAAGAAACTTATGACATTGGTGCCGGTGATTTAGCTTCAATTCAAGCTGGCCCTACCGCGGCAGTATTTGGCGTTGGTTCTGACGGCTTCCAGGGTTTTCCGGTCGCTTCTGCGGGTAGTTTCGACAGCGAAAGTAATGCCTTCTACGTGGACTTGGAAACTGACTTCACCGAGAAGTTCTCCGGTGGTATCGCCTTCCGTTATGAAGACTACGATGAGTTTGATTCCACATCAGACTGGAAGTTCTGCGCGTTACGCATGTACAGACGCATTGCCGTGCGCGCGACAGCCAACCATATTCCGCGTACCCACACCCGGCCAGGTGAATACTTTGAACATCACCACCACCTCGGATGTGAATGGTAACTTGATCCCTAACGGCACTTATCCAGTGAACAACCCGGTGGCTCTAGCACTGGGCGCTATTCCGCTGGAAGCTGAAGAATCTACTAGCTATACCCTCGGTTGGACCTGGTTGCCAACAGATGACTTTAGCTTAACCTTCGACTACTACGACATTGAAATTGACGATCGCCTGGCGCTACTCAATAACAATGTTGGTGCTGCTGAGGTGACCCTACTGACCAATGCAGGTGTAGCCAATGCAAACCTGCTGTTGGGCAGTAGCGCTAACTACTTCGTAAACGGCTTCGATTCTGAAATCAAAGGTTTTGATATTGCCGCGGTGAAAGACTTCGATACTCAATACGGTACCTTGACGTTTGATCTTCGTCATAACTTCAATGAACAAGAAGTATCTGGCGTTCGCGCTGGCACCATCAACCGCTCGCGAGTTTACGATCTGGAAAACCAGGTGCCGGAAAACCGCACTACCTTGACCGTGAGCTTGACCACCGATGGCAGCTTTAACGGCTTCATCCGTCTCAACAACTACTCAGATTGGTCTACCACTGGCGGTTTGTTTAGCCCGGGGGATGCATCAGACCGTTACGACTACGAAGGTGATTTGATTGTTGATATCGAAGGTACTTATACCTTTAATGAAAACTATCACGTCACCCTCGGCGCCGAGAACGTGTTTGATCAGTTACCAGATACTGAGCAAGATCCCACATTGAACTTCCTGGGTGTGACTAAAGCACTGACATCACCCTGGGGCTTTAACGGTGGCTTCTGGTACTTGCGTTTAGCGGCTGATTTCTAAACAGTCCACTGAACCAAGTGAGTAAAAAAGCCGGCCTAGCGCCGGCTTTTTTCTGTCTGGCGCGAGGCGTTGCAACTATTCAGCTGGCTCTGCTGTGCGCCCCTTAAACAAACTGGCAACTGCGAGCACAGCTCCAATGCCTGCCAACTCATAGTTACCCAGGGGGAACCCCAGAACGCCTAGATCGGGCAAGGCGATAACAAGCCCGCTAATGGCAAGCACCCAGGGAACCAACCCTGACCTCAATCGTCCCACTAGCGGCAAGTAACCCTGTACTGCCCCGGCAATCAGCCATGTGCCAATCACAACTTCAGTAAAAGTGAGCAAAGCCTGCAAGGCATCACCTTGCAAAACCAACGCCGGTTCCAGGACGAAAAAGAACGGAATAAAGTAAGTCGCAACACCCAAACCCATGGCAGCAAAACCCGTTTCTACAGAGTTAGAACCAGAGATGGAAGCCGCGGCAAAAGCACCCAGGGCAACGGGTGGCGTGATAAATGACAACATGCCCCAGTACAAGATAAACAAATGCACCGCCATGGGATTAAGGCCTCCTTCAATCAAGGCTGGTGCGAGTACGATTGCCAGAAAAATATAAGCCGCGGTCACCGTCATACCAATCCCGAGAATAAAGCTAGTAACGGCGCCCATTAGGAGCAATATGCCCACCGAGCCACCAGCCACAAAAAGTAGCTCGTTAATCAAAGTGCCAGAGAGCCCGGTTACCGAGAGCGCGCCAACAATTAAGCCGACGCCGCACAGAATCACTAATAGCTCTACAAGGAGTAACCCGGCGCTACGCACAAACGCAAAAAAGTCTGCCACGCTAAAGCGATGTTGGGTTGAAAACTGATTTACTACAAGCAGCGCCAGAGTTGCCGCCCAGGGGGCAAGAGATTCTCTTTGTAAAAACACCAACAGCCACACCAGCAGCACCAATGCACCTAAGTAGTACCAACCGTTTTTTAATGTTGCCAAAACACCTGGAATTTCGGCTTCAGGAACGCCTCCCAAATCTTCCCGCGCGGCATACGCATCGATCTGGATAAACAGAGCAAGGAAATACAACACTGCCGGAATCGCTGCTGCCACGGCAACCTGGTAGTAAGGCACTTCTAAAAACGTCGCCATAACAAAAGCCGTGGAACCCATCACCGGCGGTAGCAAAACACCACCAGTAGAGGCACAAGCCTCAACCCCTGCCGCTATCCGCGGCGATACACCGCTTTTGGTCATGGCCGGGATAGTGAGCTGTCCCGTGGTCATGACGTTAGTAATGACACTGCCGCTCATGCTGCCCATTAAGCCGCTAGAAATGATGGATACCTTGGCAGGTCCACCGCGAACTTTGCCTAGCAGGGCAAAGGCAAAATCAATGAAGAACTGCCCGCCCCCAGTGCGCTGCAGCGCCACGCCAAAAACCAGAAAACCGATCACCAGATTAGCGAAGGCGCGAAATGGTAAACCCAGTAAACTCTCACTACTCATGGCGTGGTAAGCCGCGGTTTCCTTGAGACCAATGGACATACCTGAAATCATTTCAGGCATTTGTGCGGCCACTAGCGGGTAAAATGAAAACACCGCCACGAGCACAAACAGCACCGTGCCGCCAACCCGCCGAACTGCCTCCATGGTGAGTAACCACAAAACAAAACTCACAACGATGGCTTCATCCGGGGCCACAAACTCCCAACCCTCATCAAGTATTTGTACGCTGTGGGCAAACAACCAAAACGCGCAATAGGCACTAGCCCCGGCCAGGACAATATCCAATAACAACAAATTAAACTGCGGTGATTGCCGGTAGCGATAAATCAAGAATGACAACGGCAGCAACAAGCCGATTAAGGCGTAATAGAAGTGTGTCTCAAGCAGAATGACATCGCTTAAAAGCGGCTCACCAAATAGGCGCAGTTGATCCAGCGTCAATGCCGCCACGAGCAGTGCACTTGCCATCACAAAAGTGCCGAGTAAGCCCGTCAAGGGGCGGGTTTTGCCTTGCATCAGTCTTGCCATACCGGATTGAATCCAGCCTTCTCAAGGCGCAACGCCCGCAACTTCATCCAGGTATTGCGAAACTCATCTTTATCGGTAATACCGAGAGTTCCCATGGCTTGCCAGGCAGCAGCTAAGACCTGCTGGCGTTCTAACAAGCGCTGATTGTGTGCCTCATGTTGTTCTTGCCAGACACCAATCTCTTTAAAGTAACGAACCGCGCCATCATGAAAAGGTACGACCCACTGGAAGTTTTGCCGTTCCATACCCCAACCGAGAGAACCAGGGTCACTATTTTTATAATCATCAAAGCCCTCATGCAGCGCCCGGGTTAAGCTGTACACCAGCGGCTGTTCTTGAGCTGCCAGGGTAACCAGAATCGGATAAGGATAAGTCGCACCTTCATGAGGAGTTGCATCGGAAATCCCAGTCCCACGAGTTGCCACGTGAGGTGTGTAATAGGGCGCGATGGCCAACATATTCTGCCAGCACTGCTGATTATCATGAGGCAACTTGAGCCAATGAATACCGGCAGGCGATGCTTCTAGTTTGCGAGTGGTGCCAGACACCGTGGTGGCAAACGCAGCATCGATTTGCCCTTCCACCATGCCATTCCACATGGCGCCGTAACCCGGATAATCAACTCGTTCCACATCGTCCCAGGTTAAACCACCGCAGGCCAATTGCGCTTCAGTGGAAATGTTTAGTGCCGGCGCGCCTCTTACCCAGGGAATTCGCTTGCCTTTTAACTCTGCCACTCTGGTCATACCGGAACGTGCGGTCACTGCCACACCTTGATTAGATAGCCCTACTGACATCATGACCACCCGAATGGGGACCGGCCCCCAGCGCTCCGAGGCAAACTGGAACACACCCTCCTGGGCAAAATAAGTCGCGACACCGTTTGCTGCAAATTGCACTCGATTCACCATCAGCGGCAACATCCGGGACACATCATTTTTTGCCGGAATCACTCGCAGCGCAACTCTGTGACGGTTTTTGAGCATTTTTGAAATACCCACCGCCTGGTTATAGCCGGTGGTGCCAAGGTTGTAGGCACTCCAGGCCATGGCTCTGGGCAGCTTAATATCATCCTCTGCCACGGCCTGTGATAACCACCCCAATAGGGTGACGCATACAAGGAAACGGACTGTGAAGTAACGGTGCTTCATGCAAGCCAGGCGACTAAGCGACCTTTCTCTGAACAAGCTCCAGAGTAAAACAAAGAACGGCCAGGATCGCTATGGCTTTACCCCATCACCTGGGCGTTGGCGTTTGCAACGCTCAGAGCAATACTTCACCTGTTCCCAGTCACGGGCCCATTTTTTGCGCCAGGCAAACGGTTTTTGACACACCACGCAAATCTTGTGAGGTAGATTTGGTTTTTTATGGGCCATAAGTTGGTTACGCGTCTAGCCAAAGCTTCTGGTAATCCCCTTGCGGATCCCAGATCTCAGCCTGCTTATCGAGATTAAAGTGCCGGCCGCCGCGCGGGTCTGCACCAACCCCTGCGATATATTGCCAGTTGCCCCAATTACTACAGGGGTCATAGTCCAACAACTGCTGCTCAAAATATCCAGCGCCAGCGCGCCAATCGATACCCAACTCATTAGTCAAACAGCTCGCCACTAGTTGCCGGCCTCGATTGCTGAGCCAACCCGTGGTGTTCAATTCGCGCATACAGGCGTTGACGATAGGCCATTGGGTCGTACCGTTGCACCAGGCTGAGAAGACTTCTGGATCAAAGTGTGTGTTGCTGGTTTTGCCCTGAATGCCGCCTGGCGTGAACAACTTCTCCTGATAAAACGCGCCATACCAGCGGAAGAACTCGCGCCAGAGCAATTCGAACTCAATCCATTCCGTTGATTCATTACGGCCACGATCAGCTTCGTAGTTATGCAACTGATCAACCACCTGCAAAGGCGATATACAGCCGTGGGCTAACCAGGGAGAGAACCCCGTCGCAAAACGCTCACCGTGAAACTGATTGCGAGTTTCTTTGTAGCTAGACGCGGCGTCGCTAGCGAAATAGTCAGCCAGTACCGTTTCCCCTGTCACCTGGTCCTCGGCTGCCTCAAACGCCGCTGTGAATTCACTCGCGTCTGACAAGGGCAGTGGGTCACTCGGTGCGCCAGGCAAGCGCCCAGGGTGTTGAGTCACTGGCCGATAGCTTTGCCTCGCCATCAGCCGTCGAAATTTGGAAAAGCTTTGCGGAAACTCAGAGAACCGGCTGTCTTCCTCGCGAAACAAGGTGCTGCCATCCACCTCCACAAATGCCACGTTTGGATGGCGAGCCTGCAACAAACGCCAAACACGCTGTTCTTCCTCGGCATGTTGCCGGGTTCGCACAACTTTCGCGAAACCTCCGTCGGTCACTAAATTAGAAAGCGTTGTTACGAGGCCCTCCACCCCGCCTTGAGATACCACTTCAGGCGAACTTGCCTCAATCACTGTCAGGGTTTGCCCAATTGAGTGATACTCAGCAGCTAGCCGCTGCAAACTGCGATGCAAAAACTTTCGCCGATGATTGCCGAGCCGTTTGTTGCCAACTGATCCAACGACACCGACTGTAGGCAATAGACGCAGGTCAGCTGGTGCTGGTTGCGGCCAACACCGCAGGGCAGGATTGTCCGTTATCCTGAGATCATCCAAAGTTCCAATACAGGGTCTTCATGCCTTAAACCACCGCCGCTGGCTGGCAGGTCGGACACCAGTAAATGCGCCGGGAATTCATCGCAGCTTTAACCACTTTAGTTTTACAGATGCGACATGCTTTACCCGCTCTGGCAAACACCGCGAAACGATCGCCCTCATAAACCCTGCCACCTCGTTTACGCGCCTTTAGCATTAGCTTCGGCGGTAAGGTTTGGCCGCGGGTTTGGTAGCTGCGCCGGGAAATTTCAAGGGTCACCCGGGCAAGCTTACGCAGGCTTTTCTCATCCATCTGGGCGGGTTTCTGAGACGGATGAACCCCGGCAAAGAACAGGATTTCTGAACGTAGATAGTTACCCAAACCAGCAATAAAGCCCTGATCCAGATATAGGGCCGCCAAACTGCGATTTTTGAATTTACTCAGTTGCCCAAGCACCGCGTCCACATCGGTATTCGCCGCGAGGACATCAGGGCCGAGTTTTTTAAGGAAAGGATGTTGGTGAACCTCGGCGGTATCCCACAATGAAATGTCTGTGGCGCTGAACAGCAACGCACTGTGAGTTTTCGTGTGCAGGCCAATACGTAAAGCTCGATTGGTAACTGGGATCACATCCCGTTCCATGACCATCCAGACCCCATACAGTTGGTTATGGGAGTAAATGGTTTTGCCAGAACTAAACCGGGTCAGCAGCGCCTTGCCGTGGCAATCCACCTGCTCTACTGTATGGCCAACGATGTGCCGCGCAGCGTTATGCAGCGCTTCATGTTCGAGCGTCGCCGCCTCAATCACCTGCCCCTCTAAAACAGCGGCAATCTGATCAGCGGCCTGGCGTGTTTCCGGTCCTTCTGGCATACAATCATTACGCCCAAGCTGAGTCCAGAGATCAGCGCCCCTTCCGAAAAGTTGCACGTTTATGGCCCTTAAACCCACCATCTACAAGTTCGAGGTACATCTTTCTAACCTTGATCGGAACTACTTCGACACTTTGAACTTAACCGTTGCGCAACACCCGTCAGAATCTGTTGAACGCATGTGGGCGCGGATTCTAGCCTTATGCCTAAACGCTGATCCAGACTTAAAGTTTACCCGTGGCGTAAGCGCCACTGATGAGCCGGACCTCTGGCAGCATGATGATACAGGCGCAATTCAGCTATGGGTTGATATTGGTGAACCATCACTGGATCGAATTAAGAAGGCGCTGCGTCAGGCCAGGCAGGTCAAGATCTATAGTATCAACCGCAAGTCTGACATCTGGTGGCAGGCGATCGAGACGGCAGTTGCCAACACTGCGTTGAAGGTTGCGCAAATCTCATGGGACGACCTTGAAGCACTCGCCAAAATTACGACACGGACCAATAGCTTAGCCGTCACAATTACGGAAAGCTGTTTGCATATATCACTTGCTAACCAATTTATTGAGGTTTACCTGCGAGAATTGTCTAAAAAGCGCTAAATAAATTTTGATATTACCTTGCAGTTTCCATCCATCGACTAGACTAAAAACTGAACACGATGGAGATTCACTATGCAATGGAAAGCTACCCTGGGATTGCTGGTTGTACTAGCAACCGCTGCCCCACTAACCTCACCGATCGTCTATGCCGACGACCTTGTAGATGTTCGAACCTATGGCTATCTAGCCTGGCGAGTCGAAAAAGTCTGGGACGAACTGAGTGTTGATGCGCTAGGCAACACCGATACCACCGACGCACCGCGGGAAATTACCGTGCCGTCTTTTAACATCATGATGCAAAGCCGGGTTGGTGATAACGCCAAGGTTTTCATCAACCTGAATGGTTCTGAAGCTGACAATGTCGATGTGGCAAACGTCTGGGGCGAATACCGCGTTAATGACTACGTCAATCTTAGAATCGGCGAGACTTATCGCAAGTTCGGCCTCTACAACGAGATTCTTGACGCCGTACCCACCTATATCGGTATTGAGCCACCGGAACTTTTCGACAAAGACCATTTAATCTTGTCCCGTACCACACTGGCTATGATGCACGGCTTGATTCCACTGGGCGACGGCGAGATTAGCTATAGTTTAACCTTGGATAACGGTGAAGGTGGACCCACCGCGGATGACAATTACCCACTGGGCTTTGACCTACGTTATCAATGGAATCTAGGTAGTTACGTTATGGGTATTAGTGGCTATACGTCAAATGGTGACACCACTTCAGACGTGTCGTTGGGTAGTGGTTCGCCCCGCAGCGGCGTCTTACCCTGGATGGCCTCCGATGACTTTCAGGTTTACGGCGCTTTTGGCGAATTTGAAACCAGCAACTGGAAGCTTCAAGCCGCTTACTGGCGTGCCACCCACGATGCGGAACGAGATCCCACCTCCATTGTCACTATTGTTAACAATGCTGGTATCAATACCACTCAGCGTAACCGTTTTCTGATTGACCCAACTGCACCGGTCACAGCTGCAAACGTGGATACTGATGGCGATTACGACGTCACCACTTATTACATCCGGGTTGGCTACACCTTTACCAACCAATACGGTGAGTGGGTTCCTTACGCTCAGTGGGATCACTACGACAATCCTGAAACCATTGAAAACAAAGACTTTGGTGGTGATGCAGAAGCTGGCCTCGCGGACGATGGCGAGTTTCAGAAATCAACTATTGGCCTCATCTATCGGCCAATTCCTTCAGTTGCTCTGAAGTTCGATACCAGCACGCACTTTCAGGAATTCAACGGTCGAGACGAGAACTACTCTGAAGTTCGTTTTGACATCTCATACATCTTTGGCCGCTAGGAGAAGTGATCATGATCAAAAGACTCTTTTTAGCTTTAGTTCTCATCGCGCCATTTAGCGCTTGCATGGCTGACGTGGTTGTCATTGTGAATTCACAGAACAGCGTGAGCAGCATGAAAAAATCTGAGTTAGCGCGACTATTTTTAGGCAAGTCGACTTCATTTGATAACGGCAGCAAAGCAGAAGTTGTCAATCAAATCAGCGCCAGCGCTTCGCGCGCAAGCTTTGACTCTGACTTACTGGGTAAAACCACGTCTCAGATCAATGCTTACTGGAGTAAGCAAATGTTCTCTGGGAGCGGCACACCACCGGAGGAACTCAATGGCGACCTGGCAGTATTGCAGCATGTAGCAGCGAACCCAAACTCCATTGGGTACATCGAAGCAACTGCCGTCAACGACGCGGTGAAAGTGGTCAGTATTCAATAACTGGCTACACTTAATGATGACAAACAGGTAATTCGTGGGAATCTCAGCATGAACAATTTTCGCAAAAGTATTCGCCTCAAAGTGCTGGCGATTCCCACTATTGCTGTGGTTTGCATCGTTGCCACCTTGATCGTCAACCTGATCGTTCGAGACTCCAATCACAAACTGCTGGATGAGGCGGAAACAACCCAATTCCCGGCGCTGCAGATTGCTGAGCGGAATCTTGTTCGATTAGAGCAACTGGACAGCACTCTGGCCAGCGGCGTTACCACCGGCGATGAAGATATGGTGGTCGCAGCTAGAGAGATTCGCGAGGCATTGATTAAAGACTTTGCTGCGTCCAAACAGATTGCGCCCTCTTACGCCTCGGAAGTCAGAAAGCTGGAAGAAGAATTTTCCGCCTACGCAAAAAATGCCTTTGATCTCACGGAGTCGATGATTGATGGCTCTGCAGACTTTTCCCAAATTCCCGCCAAAGCCCGTCTCAAAAACGAGCAATTTGAAACGGTGCACGCAAGCCTCACAGCCTACCGCGACGCCCGCTTAAATCGCTTTACCGGCGCAATTTCGGAGGCTAAAAGCAACACCTCTGAAGGCACCATATACTCTACCGCGATCGGTGTTCTGGCGGTGATCCTGCTATTCGCTGCAGCAATTCCTATTAGCCGCGGCATCGTAAATAGCGTTAACTCCGTGGTGAGCTCCCTTAGAGACATTGCGGAAGAAAATGGCGATCTGACCATTCGTTTGAAGAAGACCTCTGATGATGAAATTGGTGATCTGGTGTTCTGGTTCAATTCGTTTATGGACAAGCTCCAGCAAATCATAATTCGCGTTGTAGATACCGCTGGACCCATTGCTGACACTGCAACCACCTTGAACGACTTTGTTACCGATACCCTGACCACTTCGGATCAGCAAAAACGCCGCGCCGCCGAAATCGAACAATCAGCGGTGAACATTACTAGCAGTGTTAAACAAGTAGCAGAAAATGCCGACATGGCCTCTGCCAGCGCTGAGGACACCGCCAAGATCGCCGCTGAAGGTCAGTCCTCTATTCTTGCCACCGTGTCTAACATTGATCAGCTTGCCACCGATATCGAAGCTTCAGCGAGTACCATCGAAGAACTTGAAGAGACCGCGAAGAAAGTTAGCCTGGTCATTGGCGTGATTAAAAACATTGCTGAACAAACAAACTTGCTGGCATTAAACGCTGCGATTGAAGCGGCTCGCGCCGGTGAGCAAGGGCGCGGCTTTGCGGTGGTTGCTGATGAAGTACGTTCCCTGGCGAGTAAAACACAGCAGTCTACCGACGAAATCCAGGAAACCATCAACGCTCTTGAGTCTGGCACAGAACGCGCTGTGCAAATGATGAAATCAAGTACCGTGAAAACCCAGAACTGTGTCGAAAGTGTCAATGAGGCGGGCGAGCGGTTTCAAACCATCGTCAAGAAGATCGATCAGAATGGTGAGCTAAACTCCAATATCGCTCAGGCGAGCCATGCCCAGAACAAATTGAGTGATGAACTAAAGAGCCACGCCTCGGTAATTTCTGAAAGTTCACAAAAGTCTCATTCTGCTACGACCCAGCTCGCGAAGAACATCCAGGAACTTGGCACCTTAAGCGATTCACTGAAGAGTGTTGCGGATCAATTCAAAGTTTGACGCTGACCGTGGCAGTGACACATAAAAAAGCCGGCGCTAGCGCCGGCTTTTTCGTGCAACTCAACAAAGTTCTGGTTATGCACCAGACTCTTTGGTGGTCTTAACAATCGCAGCTGCCACTTTGTAGGGATCGGCGTTAGATGCTGGACGACGATCTTCCAGACGACCTTTCCAGCCGTCTTCTACAGTACCGATGGGGATACGAATAGAAGCGCCGCGGTCAGATACGCCGTAGCTAAACTGATCGATTGACTGTGTTTCGTGCTGGCCAGTCAAACGCTGATCGTTGTCTGAACCGTATACGGTGATATGACGTGGAATGTTTTTACCGAACTCTTCACAAATCTTGGTGAAGGTATCTTCTTTACCAGAGTCACGCATCACACCGTTGGAAAAGTTAGCGTGCATACCAGAACCGTTCCAGTCAGTGTCACCAAGAGGTTTTGGATGCCAGTTAATGGCGTAGCCGTATTTCTCAGCGGTGCGTTCCAGTAGATAACGAGCTAACCAGGTTTCATCACCGGCGCGTGCTGCACCCTTGGCAAATACCTGGAATTCCCACTGACCGGCAGCTACTTCACCATTGATACCTTCAACGTTTAAGCCAGCATCCAGACAGAGGTCAAAGTGTTCTTCAACGATGGCACGACCAAACGCATTGTTGGCGCCAACGGAACAGTAGTAAGGTCCTTGCGGTGCGGGGTAACCACCTTTAGGGAAGCCAGGAGGCAGATCAGTATCTGGATCCCAGAGGAAGTATTCCTGCTCAAAGCCAAACCAGAAGTCATCATCGTCGTCATCAATGGTGGCGCGACCGTTAGATGGGTGCGGCGAACCGTCTGGGTTTAAAACTTCAGTCATCACCAGGTAGCTGTTCTTACGATCTGGGTCAGGGATGATAGCCACTGGCTTCAATAAGCAATCAGAGCTGCCGCCTTCTGCCTGCTCGGTAGAACTACCATCGAAAGACCACATTGGGCAGTCTTCCAATTTGCCGCTGAAATCTGATCGAACCATTGTCTTGCCACGCAGACTCTGGGTTGGCTTGTAACCGTCTAGCCAGATGTACTCCAACTTACTTTTCATGTTTTATCGTGCTCCTAACTTAAAGTTCTCCCCAAACGGGACTCGTTTAAAACACCCCCATGGGGATTTCAGTCAACTGTGGTGCAATTAGTGTTCCCACTTTTGCGAGTCGTAGAAAATTCGTTAAGAGATTCTTTAAGATAAAGAAATAATTTCTTTAGTTTCAGCAGGTTAAGGAATTATTGAGCTAGCGAAGGCCCTGCTTTTGGCTAGTTTCAATGGCACAAAAAGGAGAAATATCGCACCATTTTGGAGCCGCGCACCATGCCGCGCACCATTTTAGCGCGTTTATTTGGTGCGCTATATGGCTTCCTGAAGTAATCGCACCACATCCAGGGCATCGTCAGGTCGGTCCTGGGGAGATTTTGCCAGGCAATTCATGGTGACCTCTTCTAGCAACTTTGGAATGGGATACTTGACCCGGTGCGAGGGTTCTGGAGGGTTCGCTTGAAGAATCTGCTCCTGCATTTCTCGCACAGTTTCAGCCTCGAATGGGCTATGTCCGCAGAGTGTTTCATACAGCACCACGCCAAGACTGTAGAGATCACTGCGGCCATCAATGTCACCTTGCTGCAATTGCTCGGGGGACATGTAAGTCACCGTGCCCTCTAAGCCGCCGAGACCAGTGACACTAGAATCAACGGTTTCGATGCTCGTGATGGGGTTAGCGCCGACGGGTTCTTCATGAATAAAATCTTTATGCCAAACCTTGGCAAGTCCCCAATCCAGCACCAACACTTCGCCAAAGGGGCCAACCAGAATGTTCTCAGGCTTTATATCCCGATGAATCACTCCCTGGCTATGGGCATATCCCAATGCCTGTGCCACCTGAATAATAATGTTAATAAGCTGGGTTAAGTCATAGCGCTCGCGGTAGTTCATCACCTCCCGCAGCGTGTAGCCGTGCACCAACTTCATGGTGAAGTACAAATGTCCTTTTAAATCTCGGCCAATGTCATATACCGGTATGGTTGCCGGGTGCTGCAGCATGGCGCTGATTCGCGCCTCGCGCAGGAACCGGAGCTGCTCAACTTCGCTGCGCTGATAGTCTGCCTTAAGCTGCTTATAACAAATCTGTCGGCCAAGATATCTGTCTAAACAACTCTGTATCACCGCCTTGCCGCCCTTGGCAATCGTCTTGAAGTGAATATAACGCGTGCTTGAATTGAGCTTTTCCGGCAGTTCCTTGTCGGTATCCTCGACAAACAGCTTCTCGCCAAGATCAGTTTGTTCTTCGTATTGAGACATCCGATGACGCAATTTACCTCGTTGCCCGCATGTTTCGCCGATTCCCGGACAATGTAAAGTCCGAATATCAGAATCCTTTAAAAATCAATATTTTATCTTGGATGAATTTCTGCATAATGCGCGCTTTGTTTGTTAACTGAAGTCTCTATGCACGTCACTAAAACCATCGCCGAGGAACTTGGCGTTAATGAAAGCCAGGTGGATGCCACCATTAAACTCCTCGACGAAGGTGCCTCGGTACCATTCATCGCCCGTTATCGTAAGGAAATCACTGGCGCCCTGGATGATGTTCAACTAAGACAACTCTCGGAACGCTTAACTTACCTTCGTGAACTTGAGGAGCGCCGCGCCGCGGTGATTGCCAGCGTCGAAGAACAAGGCAAGATGACCGATGAATTGCGCAAAGCCATGCTGGGTGCGACAACCAAAACCCGTCTAGAAGATTTGTACCTGCCCTATAAACAAAAACGTCGCACCCGGGGTCAGATCGCCATTGAAGCGGGTATTGAGCCCCTGGCTGATATGCTGCTCAGTGATCCTATGAGAGTACCCGAGCAAGAAGCCGAGGCGTTTATCAACACCGCGGATGAGTTCAAAGACGCTTTCAAAGATGCCAAGGGTGTATTAGACGGTGCGCGCTTTATCTTGATGGAGCGCTTTGCTGAACATGCTGACCTCATTGAGAAGCTGCGTAACTTGTTAACCGAACAGGCATATCTCAGCGCCGAGGTCATCCCCGGGAAAGAAACCGAGGGCAAGAAATTTAGCGACTATTTTGCCCATGAAGAACCCATCGGCCGCGTGCCCTCGCACCGCGCCATGGCCATGTTGCGCGGCCGCCGCGAGGGCATATTGAACCTAAAAATTGATGTACCGCTGGCAGAGGATGCTAGCAAGGACAGCCACCCTGCCCTGGGCATTATCGCCAATACCCTGGGTATCAAACACGAGGGTCGGCCTGCAGATGACTGGCTAACCGATGTGGTGCGCTGGACCTGGCGAGTAAAATTGCACCTGCACTTGGAGACAGAGTTTGTTAACAATCTGCGCGAACAAGCCGAAGAAGGTGCAATTGAAGTTTTTGCCGCGAACTTAAAAGACCTATTGCTGGCAGCACCGGCTGGTCAAGCCACCACCATTGGTCTTGACCCGGGTTTGCGAACCGGCGTTAAAGTGGCTGTGATTGATGGCACCGGTAAGTTTCTTGAACACACCAATATATTTCCCCACGCACCACAAAATCAGTGGGATCAGGCCATGGCAACCCTTGCAGACCTTGCTAAACGCCACGATGCCAAATTGATCGCTATTGGCAATGGCACCGCCTCGCGAGAAACCGACAAGCTGGTGGTCGAACTGATCAAACGCCACCCAGAGTTGGGCATTCAGGGCGTTATTGTTAACGAGGCTGGTGCGTCGGTTTATTCCGCTTCGGAACTTGCCACCCAGGAATTCCCTGATCTTGATGTTACCGTGCGCGGGGCCATTTCCATTGGCCGCCGCCTACAAGACCCGTTGGCAGAGCTGGTGAAAATTGAACCGAAGTCCATCGGCGTAGGCCAATATCAGCATGACGTGAACCAGTTCAAGCTTGGCAAGAATCTTGATGCAGTGATTGAAGACTGTGTAAACGCTGTGGGCGTGGAAGTAAACACCGCGTCTGCTGCCCTGCTGAAACGAGTTGCTGGGGTTAACCAGACTATTGCCGAGAATATCGTGAATTTCCGTAATGAAAACGGTGCATTCGCGAGTCGCAAACAATTGATGCAAGTCCCAAGGCTAGGCGAGAAAGCGTTTGAGCAATGCGCTGGCTTCTTGCGCATTCAAAACGGCAACAATGCTCTGGACGCTTCAGCGGTCCACCCGGAAGCCTACACTGTGGTAGATGCCATGGCCGCGGCGGCGAATTGTCAGCCAGCAGAACTGATTGGAAACAGTAGTGCTCTAAAAGCGCTAAAGCCAGAAGCGTTTGTTTCCGAGGAATTTGGCTTACCCACCATCACCGACATTCTTACTGAGCTGGACAAACCGGGCCGTGACCCTCGCCCTGAGTTCAAAACCGCGAAGCTCACAGACGGTGTTGAAGAAATTAAGGACGTGACACCGGGCATGATCTTAGAAGGTACTGTCACCAATGTGACCCACTTCGGTGCTTTTGTGGATATTGGCGTCCATCAAGATGGTCTCGTGCATATTTCCGCATTGTCTAACAAGTTTGTTAAGGACCCGCGGGAAGTAGTCAAAGCGGGTGATGTGGTAAAAGTGAAAGCCCTGGAAATCGATCTGGAGCGAAAGCGCATTTCACTCACCATGCGCCTGGATGACCCTCTACCGAGCGAGGATCAGCCCAAAAGCAAGCCTCGCCGTGATCAACGCTCAGACAGCAATAGAGGCAACAATAGAAACAATCAACAGCGTGGCCGTGGTCGCCAGAATGAGCCGAAACCACAAGGGGCGTTGGCGGCTGCGTTTGAGAAGGCTCGCAACAAAAAACGTTAGTTCGGAATCACCGGCACCAACAAGTGAGAATCAAAGCGGCCACCGGTATGAATCTGGTGGCTGCCTTGGTTAACCGGATAACCATGAGCCAGAGACGGGTGCTCAAAGATATCCGTGCCCTGAACAGTAAGCTGCAAGGATTCACCAGCGCGAAATAGCGTACTGCTGGGGAGAATCTCGATATCTACCGGCACGATATCACCGGGTTGGATGGGCAGCGACTGCGTGTGGCTCAGTACCGGCTGCCACGGTGTAGATAAGGATTCATCTAACTGCCGCTGTGACACTCGCAGCCAACCTAACGCTGCTGGCCCCTGGTTAAACCCGGTCTTGCCGTAAAAAGGAACCCGCGCGCCGCGACGATCTAGTTTGTCCACTGCCACAAACAAATCCATATCTTCCCCTGCATCTGTGGACACCCAGAGTCTTAGCTTCATATTGCCGGTAAGTTCAGTATCCCCTTGGAA
>JBKAGC010000038.1:0-20072 GCA_046290215.1 Pseudomonadales bacterium
TTTGGCCAGGGGCAGGGCAATCGTAAAAAATCGGTCCAGAGGGCGCGCGCCCAGGGTTGCCGCCACTTCTAGCTGTCTAGGCTCGATACTACTAAAGGCATTTTGCAAAGGCTGGACGACAAACGGCAAACTATAAATCATCGACCCGAGCACCAGGCCTTCAAAACTAAACGCCAGGGTACCGAGACCGAGCGACGTGGTGATACCGCCTATAGGCCCAGCTGGCCCCATGGCAATCAATAAATAGAAGCCCAGAACCGTCGGGGGCAGCACCAAAGGTAATGCCACCAGGGCATTGATGGGGGTTTTAAAGGCACTCCGGGTATTTGCCAGCCACCAGGCAAGCGGGGTACCCAATAACAACAAGAATACCGTCACCACCCCCGCCAATTGCAGGGTTAGGAAGATGGCCGTGATATCGGCTTCGCTCAAACTCACCCGTTGGGTCCAGTAAACTGCTGCAAAGCCTCAGCGATTTGCGCCAGTGCAGTGCTACCAATATCTTGATGGAAGACCAATCTTGGTCCAGAGATCTTAATGCCCTGGGTGGCCAGGAATGTGGCTAACCCTTTGATCGTGTCTGGCGCTAGCATCACCATATTGGTGGACACGGGTTCGGCCAGAGCCAGAATCGGATGCGACTCAACGATAGCACCAATTTCTTCTGCCTTTTCATGATCTTGCGCCAACAAATTGACGTTATTTCTTAAGGCGTATAATCCTGCTGCAGCCACAATGCCAGCTTGCCGCATGCCGCCACCAATCATCTTGCGCCAGCGCCTTGCCTGGGCAATGAAGGCTTTATCACCCACCAGCAATGAACCCACTGGGCAACCGAGGCCCTTGGAGAGGCACAAGGAAACAGAATCAAAATACTCGCAGATCTCTGCAATGGGCACATTGAGGGCAACCGCTGCATTAAACGCCCGGGCACCATCAAGATGGCGTTTTAATCCCCTGGATTGGACTAACTCGCTGTATTCGCGCAAGTAATTCAGGGGCAGGACCTTGCCACCCTGGGTATTCTCGAGGCAAACCAGGCGCGAAATGGCAAAGTGGTAATCATCGGGCTTAATCGCCTGGGCAACCAGATCAAGGGGTAGCTGGCCAGCACTATCAAAAGGAATAGGACAAGGCTGAATACCACCAAGGACCGCAGCGCCACCCGCCTCATACTGATAAGTATGAGCGCTACTGCCAACAATATATTCGTGCCCGCGCTGACAATGACTGAGAATTCCTAACAAATTGGTCTGGGTACCAGACACACCGTATAGCGCCGCTTCCTTGCCGGTAAGTTCAGCAGCATAGGCCTCCAGGGCATTAACGGCAGGGTCTTCACCATACACATCATCTCCCACCTCGGCTGTGAGCATGGCCTCGCGCATGGCTGGCGAAGGTTTAGTTACCGTGTCACTACGTAAATCTATCAACGACTATCTACCTCTAAATCACGTTAAGCATATTAATATCTTTTATTGCGAGGCTATAGGCTTATGGATCTAATTGACAGCGCCCAGGCGCCTGCCTATGGTACGACTTTGGGTTGCAGCACCCAGTCCGGCCAGATCACTGACAGTGGGCCGACAAAGCCCAGCGTAACTGCACTGAATCGTCCGCAACTTCCCCGTGAAATGGGGCGGTGGCACAGAATAAGCCTAATCCAATGTCCGATCGAATCATTACTGAACGGGATATCCGAACCCTAAAACGCCAGGCGAAGCGCCGGGCGCGCGCTGATAAAGCCTTCAGTTATATGCAGCATTTGGATGCCCTCAGCCATGAAACCTTTGGGGCAAACTTTCAGCAAGTAAAAGCTCGCGGCGATGAAGCGGTGGCAGGCCATCGTCTGGCAAATGGCCCGATGTCCTTTTATTTGCAGGCTTGTCAGGACGCCTATTTTGATTTGTAGGAGATAACACCGTGTATACCGGTATTGTGCAGCGCATGCTGCCTGTGGCCGAGGCTGTGAAAAAGCCCGGCTTACTGACATTTCGCGTGGATTTCGACGAGGAAATGCTCGCAGAGCTAGAACTCGGCGCCAGTGTGGCGTTCAACGGTTGTTGTTTCACTGTCACCCAGATCGACGAAAATGGCCGGGTCAGCTTTGATGCCATTCAAGAAACCCTCGACATCACCAACCTGAAATATATAAAGGTTGGCAGCCTCTTGAACGTGGAACGTTCAGCCAGGTCTGATGCCGAGGTAGGTGGCCATATTTTATCCGGCCACATTGTGGATACCGCTAAAGTGGTGGAAATCAGCGAATCAGAAAATAATGTACGAATGACCTTTGCCGGTGACCCGGAATGGCTCAAGTACGTGTTCAAGAAGGGTTTTCTCGCGGTCAACGGCTGTAGTTTGACGGTGGCTGACCTTGACCGGGAGAACCAGCAATTTGCCATTAACCTGATCCCAGAAACCCTGGCGAGAACCAACTTCGCCCGGCTGCAAGTGGGCGACGAGGTTAACATTGAAGTGGAATCCCAGACCCAGGTCATTGTTGAGACCGTAGAGCGCATTATGGCGGAGCGGTTTAGCGCTTAAGCCATGCGCGGGCGCGGCTTTTGCTATAAGATGCGCGTCTTTTTTAAACCACCCACCAGACAAAGACTTGATCCATGAGCGATAACCTATCCGAATCTGCTGATTTGAAGCTGTTCGACACTTACGAGCGCAAAGTTCGCAAGTTTGAGCCACTCGAGCCAGGTAAAGTCGGTATGTATTGCTGTGGTCCAACGGTCTATAACTTCGCTCATATTGGCAACTTGAGAACCTATGTGTTCGAAGATGTCCTGCATCGCACCTTGAAGCTGAACGGCTATGAGGTGAAGTACGTCATGAATATTACCGATGTTGGCCACCTGACCTCAGACGCTGACTCTGGCGAAGACAAGATGGAAGTAGGCTCTAGGCAATCCGGCATGACGGCCTGGGAAATGGCGGACTATTACACCGAGGCATTTCAGGCAGACCTTAAAGCCTTGAACGTCCTCGGCCCGGATATCTGGTGTCGTGCCACGGACCATATCCGTGAGCAAATCGAGTTTATTGAAGATCTCGAAGCCAAGGATTACACCTATCGCAATAGTGATGGGATCTACTTCGATTCTCGCAAACTCAACAATTATGGTTATTTGGCCAGGCTCGATGTTGAAGGCTTGATGTCTGGCGCCCGGGTAGACAATGAACGTCGCCATGTGACGGACTTTGCGCTTTGGAAGTTCTCCCCTGAAAATGAGCAGCGCCAGATGGAGTGGGAGAGTCCCTGGGGTAAGGGCTTCCCGGGCTGGCATATAGAATGTTCCGCCATGTCCGCCAAATATCTAGGGGACTTTTTCGATATCCACTGCGGCGGAGAGGATCACATTCCCATCCATCACACTAATGAGATTGCCCAGACCGAGGCCAGTCGCGGTACCCGCCTGGCAAATTTTTGGATGCACGGTTATTTCCTGCAGCTAGACAATGCCAAGATGTCCAAGTCTAGCGGTGAATTTTTACGCCTGGCGGCCTTACAAGAGCGGGATATCGATCCTCTGGTTTACCGATATTTCTGCTTAACCGCTCACTATCGAACCCAGATGTCGTTTAGTTGGGAATCCCTGCAAGCCAATGGCACAGCCCTGAAGCGCTTGTATGAGGCAGCTTACAGTTGGGGCGAGGCTGACGGCGAGCCAATTGCTGAGTACATGGACAAGTTTATGGCCTGCGTCAATGATGATCTGAACATGCCAAGAGCCCTGGCTGTGGCGTGGGAATTGATCAAATCTAGCGAGGCAGACGGCCGCAAAAAAGCCACATTGCTGGCTTTTGATCAGGTGTTTGGCCTGGACATTGCGAACTGGCAACCAAAATCCGTCGCTGTCCCTGAAGAAATCGTCGCCATCGCCGAGCAACGCCAGGCAGCACGCCAGGCTAAAGACTGGGCGAAGGCCGATGAATTGCGGGACGCCGCTTTGGCAGCAGGGTATGTGATTGAAGACAGTCCAGACGGTCCAAAAATCAAAAAGGCTTAAGTGAGCCGCTTAATGGTGGTCCTGACGCCATAATTCAATGTCAGTGGTGGGGCTCGGTTGCAGCTCAAGACCCACGGCGCAGCGTGAACCCTGCATGGGGGCTACCCAGCGTACATCACTGGTCAAAAAGTACTTGCCGGGTCGATTACTATTCTCGACCCAGAGGTCCAGCTTGGCATCGTCAGGAATGTAGGCATCGCTGGTAATGCAAAGGCCACCTGCTGATACATCCTGGGTATAACAACTGAACGTTGTACCCACCAGGTCGGTTTCGGCACAAGAAGTAATCTGGGCAAACAGCCGGTCCTGGCGCGCCAGACGCTGCTCCATTCGACGCTCCGCAGATTCTTTCATGGCATTTACCCCCGCTCGATTCATCTGGTCTCGGGCATCGCTTAAGTTTACAACTTTGGCTTTCAGCATCGAGATTGTCATGATCTACCCATTCAAACTGAATTTACTTGATAGGAGATATGCGAACACTGTGCCAAATTTACCAAAAATCACACTAAGTCCATATAAAACAAAGACTTAATGATCTTTCAGGCTGGTATTAAGAAAAAATGTCAGTATACTGCGCTGACCAAATACGTCGATTGAGTACCCATTTGAGTCAGTTCTTTGAAGATCTTGCGCAGCGAAAACAAGCCATCAACAGCCTTCTCTGTATTGGCTTAGATCCCGACATGGCGCGGCTGCCGCAGATTTTGGCGAATGACCCGGATCCTATCTTCAGCTTCAATCGAGAAATCATCGACGCCACCCATCACCTGGCTGCCTGCTACAAACCGCAAATGGCCTACTACGCTGGTCAGGGCCGCGAGGACTCGTTACTCGCCACCATCGAATATGCAAAGGCCAAGCAAGTACCGGTACTGCTGGATGGTAAACGCGGCGATATTGGCAGCACCGCTGAAATGTACGCCCGCGAGCTATTTGAACGTTTCCAGGCCGATGCGGTGACCATTAACCCTTATATGGGCCAGGATGCCATGCAGCCGTTTCTCGATTACGCCGACCGGGGAGTTTACATTCTTTGTCGAACCTCGAATCCTGGCGGTAGCGATTTGCAAAATCTACTACTTGAAGGGGGCAAAAGCGTTTATGAGCATGTGGCGGAACTTGCCGTAGGCCAGTGGAACGAGCATCACAATGTTGGCCTGGTGGTGGGTGCAACTCGCCCGGAAGAAATCAAACGAATCCGCGACATCACAGGTGACATCGACTTTCTCTTGCCCGGCGTGGGTGCCCAGGGCGCTGACATCGCAGCCATGATGGAAAATGGCCAGGGTGGTGGTATGACCATTAACTCATCCAGGGCGATCATTTACGCCTCGGGGGAATCTGATTTCGCGGCTGCGGCAAACAACGTGGCAGAAGCCACGGTGAAGGAGATTAATCGTCACCGCGCTGCACCTTAGAACCGCGAGCCGGGTTCTGCTCGGCTGTGCACTGCTGGTGATTACCTGGCTTGCGTTGACACCCAGTCCGCCGCCGTCAGCAGGTCTGGGCTGGGACAAAGCCAATCACTATATCGCTTTTTTCGTGCTTGGCACCTTGTCGTACCTGTCGCAATCCCGAAGCGAATGGCAAGGATGGCTTGCCCTGGCTGGATACGGTATTGGCATTGAAATCCTCCAGTGGAGCGGCGGATTTCGTCATTTTGAACTCTGGGATATGTTTGCCAACGTCACAGGTCTGATCTGCTGCATACTTTGCCAACCGATTTTACTAAGATTGCCCCAGGTTCAAGCAATCAAATCATTAAGAGGTACCTCATGAAACAACTGCTCGCCACCGCCACTCTTTGTCTCTTGTCATTTACTGCGCTGGCAGATTGGACCCTGGACAATCAGCAATCCAGCTTGAGTTTTATCTCTGTAAAGAATGGCGCAGTGGTGGAGCGGCATACCTTTAAGGAACTCTCTGGCCAGGTTAACGGGGCAGGACAGGCCAGTTTTGAGGTAAACCTGGATTCAGTGGCCACCCTGATTCCGATCCGCAATGAGCGTATGCGAGAAATGCTCTTCAATACCAAACAGCATCCTCTGGCCACTGCAAAAATCCAATTGGATAAAGCCATTATTGAACAACTTGCTAGTAGTCAGCGTGCCCAGCGAATCGAAGTGGGCGCGGACCTGGAAATGAATGCCACCAGTCAGCGGGTCAACGCGGCCTTATTGGTCAACGCCACTGCAGATGGTGGCATTATGGTCAGTAGCGCAGAACCTATTCTCATCACAGCAGCCCAGTGGGATCTGAGCGCTGGTATCGAAGCGTTGCGGGAGGTTGCCGGCTTAAGCTCAATTACGCAAATGGTGCCAGTGACCTTCAACCTGAAGTTTGTGCCAACAACTGCTAGAAAAGAAAATATTCCTGCCACTAAATCAGCTACAAAATCGAACAAACTGCCGCAAGAGTAATGCTCTAAATATCGAACGCGGCAAAAATAGGGCAATGGTCTGAGGGCTTTTCCATACCGCGGATATCGTAACTGATATCCGCGCTTTGCAGTTTCGCCGCCAGACCTGCGCTAGCCAGGATCAAGTCAATACGCAGACCACGCTTAGGTTCCCGCTCAAAGCCGCGGCTGCGGTAATCAAACCAGCTAAACTCATCATCAACAGAAGGGTGCAGCTGTCGATAAGTATCCACCAGCCCAGTCATAAGGCGTTAAACCAACCCGTTCTTCCGTAAGAAATGGTCTTACCGTCTTTAAGCCAACGCTTCATGTTGGACTCTATACCATATCGGTCCACCAACGACCATCATATCCAGCACCACGTGCGCGTATCGCAACTGTAGTTTAAGAAGTCAGCAATCCCATAACTTTTGCTTTCGCTGGGAATTTCACTTCATCTCCCTGGGGAAAGTAGCATTATAATCCACGGCGTACCGTTGTGATCAAGCACACCACTAACAAACCGGCACTGGCTGTCGGCCGTGTCAGTGGGGAAGCCAGTCACTACATCAGTCATAGGTTTGCGAGTGAGTAGGGCGACACCATAGTGAGTCTTTTGCCCGGTAAAAGCCGCGTCGTAGCCAAAGTCGGCTATGGTTTCGATGGGAAATTCAGCGTCAGGTACTTTGGTTTCTTGTAACCCAATGACGTCAGGCTGATACGCCTCAATCACGGCTTGAATCTGGTGTAAACGGACGCGAATACTATTCACGTTAAATGAAACGACTTTCATAAAATCCTATGGGCTGGCTGGGTAGCTGTGGGGATCCTGGCAGCGACTGAGTTTACTGACGCTTACCGGTAATTAGATCGCGAAACTTATCGAGTAAGGTTTCGTATTTATAGTCGGTAAACTCACCGGCATCAAAAAACATACCATGGCCGTCGGCACAAGCTTCATACCAGATATGCGGTTGCTTGGGGTCAGACACCTTGTCCATTTTCTTGCCGCAACGAGGACAGTTGATGTCATCAATCTTGTTGTACTCTTTGCCAACCTCGGGGTCACCGGAGTCAACAAACTCTGACATCCACTTACCCTTGAGTTGCTCGGCTTCGCCAGCATCAAACCAGATACCTTTACAATTTGTGCAGCGATCAATGACGAGATCGCGCCCGTAGGTGACTTCTTCCATAGCGGCGTGGCATTTAGGACATTCCATAGCGTGTTCAACCGGGTTCGTTTACTGGTCTAGCAAGTATACCCCGAGGCTATTGGGAAAAGCTGCTCCCTGTAAAATTTAACCCTAGATCAGGGGTAAGCTAAAGGGTTGGCTGAGAAGGTCGCCCTGATAGTAATCACAACCCAGATTGAGCAACTTTTCTGCCTGGGTGAGCGACACCACGGCTTCCGCGATCACGGCAATTTTGAGCGCATGGGCAAACTGAATCAGGTTCAAACATAACGCAAAGTTGGCCTGGTCCGTGTCGATGTTATCGGTGAGCCCGCCAGAAAGTTTCAAATAATCCAGAGGCAATTGCGCTAGCATTTTCATGGATACGGGACCATGGCCATAGTCAGATAAGGCAATCTTAAACCCGTTGCTTTTTAACTCACGAAGCACATCAATCGTTAAGGCATTGCCGTGCAGATTCATTTCTGACACCTCAAAGCAAATTCGACCGGGTTCAATGTCTAGCCTGTTTACTGTATCTAATGCTTTAGCCACCAACTTCACAGAGGCCAACTGCTGCCCAACGAGATTAATGGAAAAAAACACATCACTCTCTGCATACCGGCCAGATGCGGTTTTCGCCACTATATCTAGCATGGCCTCGGTAATTTTATCCAAACTATTTTCACTATCTCCCACAGATATAAATTGCTCCGGCGCTAACAAACCTTTCTCCGGGTGATGCCATCTGGAAAAAACTTCCATGCCAATCATCCCCGATCTCGCCATGATCGGTTGAAACTGCGCAGTAAGGCGCCGACTCTGGATAGCCTTGGCCAGGTGCTGTTCTAACTCCCGCTTCTCTTCATGCTCTGATTGCAAGCGGCGGGAATAGAATGTAGCAAAGTGATGGCGCTTCCGCTTCGACTGGTACATGGCGTGGTCGGCGCAGGCAATCAACTCGTCTGGATGTTCTACTTCAGGGTAGGTGGCAATGCCCACGCTCACCCCAACTTTTACTTCATGACCTTTGATACGAAACGGTTCTGTTAGACAACTGGCGATCTTGCGCGCCACAGAATAACTTTGCGACGGATCATCCAGTAGATCCGTTAGCACCAGGAACTCATCACCGCCGACCCGGGCAACAAAGTCAGATTTGCGCAAATCTCGGCGCAATCTTGCCGCCACCTGTACCAAAACCAGATCACCTGCTGCATGACCAAAAACATCATTCACTTGCTTGAAGCCATCCAGATCAAAATACAGTACACCCACACATTTCTCGCGGCGAGCTGCCAATTGCAGATTCTGGTTTAGGATTTCTGCGAAGTGCTTGCGGTTGGGTAGGGAGGTGAGTTCATCCAGCCTGGTCATCTCTGCTAGCTGGCGGTTGCGAATTTCAGCTTCGCTCAGCAAACGCTTTAGCTCACGATCTGCTGCAATGGCTTGTTGTTCAATGGTTTTACGTTCAATTGCGTAGGCCGTTACCCGGCGCAGCAATTCTGGGCTCATAATGGCTTTGGGCACATAGTCCTGAACGCCAATCTCCCGGCACTGCCGAGACAAATGCTCATCCTCCAGGTCTGCTAACACCACAATTGGTGTTTCAGGATTAATGTTTTGAATACGTCTTACGCCAGCGAGGCTACTCGCATCTGGTACACCGAGCAGCACTAAACCGAAACGAGCATCAGCAAGGTGCCGCTCTGCGTCGGCAAGCGAGCATACATGAACAGCTTCAGCCGCCTGATGTTCGAGCATGTCGTGAATGCGACGAGCATCATCGTAACTGTCATCAACGATTAAATACGAACCGGACACGAGCAGAAAACACCGCAGAGTATGCGAATCTGTCCTTAAGTGTAGACAGGTGTCAAAAAACTGCTACCTGAGCAAAATTTCGCCAAAGCGGCAACAGTAAAGGCACAGAGGCAACCAACTATGGAGGTGATTCTTCCAAAGCCAGGACAAAGGGTTTATGTTTGTTGCACCTGCAGACCATGGTCGACGCACCATCGCTTGCGCCTTAAGGGAACAAAATGAAACTAGAAAAATCTCGCTTAGGCATTCTATTGCTCTTCGCTGCCAGTGTGCTGCTCCTAAACGGCTGCACCACTCAACCTATGGTAACGGCAAGCTCATTCGATCCCCGACATGATGACTTATTTGCGCCACCCGCTGATGTACCTTCACTAAATGCCATACACCGCTTATCAGAGGAGCAACAAGCGCACTTTCTAAAATACAGCCAAAACCCTTTTCGCGCCCATATTCCAGCCCACCAATTGGTCTATGACTACTTAGAGAACATAACCAGTCAATTTAACTATCAAGAAGGCACCTTTATCGCCACAGAAACCTTCGCCCAGCGACGGGGCAACTGTATGTCATTGGCCGTGCTGACCACGGCTCTGGCGCAACTTGCGGGTGTCGAAATTGAATATCAGCTTGTAGATGCCAACCCGGTCTACGAGCTAGCGCCAGACCTGGCAGTGAGAGGGGTCCACGTTCGTAGTTTATTGGTCAATCCAGAGTGGCAAGCAGCAGAAGGGCAGTTTGTTTTCCAAAAGCCCGGGGTTTTGATCGATTATTTCCCCAGCGGTCAGGAGCGTTTTGTGAAAAATTTAGACGCTGGCGAATACGCTGCACGTTTTTATCTAAATCTCGCCGTGGAGCAAATGCAACAAGCCAACCTGGATCAAAGCTACTGGCTCACTGTTGCGGCGCTGCAACATGATCCAGCCAGCGCAGACGCACTGAATACGCTGGCAATTATCTATCGGCGCAAAGGTAGCCAGCAAGATGCGGAAAGAATCTACCAATATGCGCTTGAGAAGTTGCCAAATAAACTCCTGACTTTGCGTAATTATGAGCTGTTGCTCGTTGCTAACAATCGCACAGAAGAAGCCGCGAAGATCCGCGCAAGGTTAAGACAGTTAGATGATCCCAGTCCATTTAGCTGGTATCGCGGCGCTCGTGAGGCGTTTGCTCAAGGCAAACTTAACGACGCAGAATACTTTTATCGCAGAGCTATCGAACGCGCACCTTATATGCCAGAGCTGCGTTACGGCTTAGCCCAGGTTTTAGCAACCCAGGGCGATTACCAGCTGGCGCAAGCTGAAATTGAACAGAGCCTCGATAAGCTCTGGAGAACCGATGATCGCCAGCCATATAAAGCGAAGCTCAAATGGTTACAGCGTCAAACCAGCAAACATTGATCCTGAGAAGTCGTCACAGACAAAGTAGTGACCTTAGAAGCCGTTTGCCTAAATCCTGTGCAAGCCACCCAGACCCAAGGTAACCAGACCCAGAGTGACCAGAGTCAAGGTAACCTGGATCTGGAAGTAGCCATTAATAGACATTTAAACGTTTCCGCAATAGAACAATTTGGTCGGCCCGCTAAATATGGAAACTACGTGGTAGAATATTCAATCACTTAGAAAAATATATGCAATCCAAATTTGGAAACTGAGGTTGGTAACCGCTTCTAATTGAGATTTGGTCCGGAAAACCCGGAAAGTTGGAAACAATACGACTGATTCACCTTTTTGTCTTGAATCGGGCCATAAGCGGTCACCTAATTGATAAAGCGAAAAGCACAGAAGCCAGATTTACTGAATTGCCGTGGTCAATCCTTCCTCACTAAACGAAGGAGCCATCGGACAAAGTCGAAGTTATTGGCTATCAGTCTGAATCTACCAATTGACGCTATCGATTGACCCAGTCGCAACACGCTACTGTTCGCTGCGATCAAGTCTTTCGTATTTTGTTGCTTAGCAACTTTATTTTGAACACGTCACGAAATTGCATACTTAAGCAGACAGAAAGGTTTTCTTTACCTGCTCAACAGTTGGCGCAGGCCCTTGCTGCGTTGCAAGCAGCAAAACTAATCCGTCAAGTAGCCCCATACACAGGTCGATCTGATGTACGGGTACTTATTCAGACAGTAAGCAAAGAGCAGGGCTCACGAGCTCTCCGATACGATTAGTTGTTGAGAGTCTAGTTACTCAAGAAGAAGAGCTTATCCATTCCTAATCTATTGATCTCTGCACGGTTCATTGGGGAACTCGAGCTCGATGGTTGTGTGCTCTAATCCAAATCCCGATAGTTGGTCAGCAATCTCAGTTTTCAATTGAATTTGACGGGCTGGCTCTACCAGTTCATTCAGTTCTAAGTGTGCTGTCATCACATGGTGTTCACCATCAAGCGACCAAAAATGTAAATGATGAATATCCTTAACCTCTGCAAAGCTGAACAGTGACTCATGAATTGCTTTAGCGGTATCAGCATCTGGTGCCGCTTGAAGAAACAGCTTAGTTGTCGCCCATAGATTTCGAAGAACGTTTATGAGGATAAACAGTGTAAATGCGATAGAAAGAATGGGATCTAGGATGGGCCACTCAACAAACATCAAAACGATTGAGACTACCAATACGGCTACCCAGCCGAGAACGTCTTCTAACAGGTGCCAATTTAGTATCTGCTCGTTGAGGGATTTACCTTTGGATAGTTTAAATGCGGCATAACCGTTGACCGTAACGCCGAGAATAGCCAAGGCAAACATACCCTCAACGACGGGCATTTCAGGATTGAAGAGCTTGGGTATGGCTTCAGACATTACCCAAATCGAGCCG
The DNA here is from genome assembly GCA_046290215.1 of Pseudomonadales bacterium. Taxonomy (GTDB): domain Bacteria; phylum Pseudomonadota; class Gammaproteobacteria; order Pseudomonadales; family Azotimanducaceae; genus JAHRVQ01. The sequence continues at coordinate 12,233 of JBKAGC010000038.1, forward strand.
ATAATGAGTACGATTCCATTGATCAACGCTCCAAGCAACGAAAACCTCCGATAGCCGTAACTAAATTTAGAGGTCGATTCCCGCTTACTCAACGTGCCAAGGATCCACGCGAGCCCTATGGATAAACTGTCACCTAGATCGTGAACCGCGTCAGCCATTATCGCCGTACTGTTGGTCAGCCACCCCCCGATAAATTCGATAATCGTAAAGCTAACATTCAGGAAGAATGCCCAGGCTATTCTTGATGTGCTTTCATCGTGATGGTGCGTGTGGTGGTGGGCGTGGTTGTGCATTGTCTTTTTACCTACAGCCAACGTCGTACGCGCTGGCAATACTCAATGTATGATTCTCCGTGCTGCTTGGTTAAATACTCCTCTTCCATAGCCACTTGAATTTGGATCAGAGCAATATCAAGAGCAAGTATTGTCAACGTTAGCGGATTCGGCAGCGTCAAAAAGAAGCCGAAAGAAATGAGAATAATGCCGACGAAAATAGGGTTTCGCGAGTACACAAACAGACCCTTTTGAACAAATTCTGTTTTGGCTTCATGATCAATTCCTATCCTCCATGAAGCACCCATTTGCGACTGTGCCGTTAGGACCCAGCATAGAGAAACGACCATAACGCTCATTCCCAAATACTGAATCGTGTCATGGTTCATCAACTGAATTGGACCTATGGACTGATAAACGTCAGGAAGAAAGATGTAGATGAGACATACAAGGACAGAAATCAAAGGCAGAAATTTGAAGTACCAGCCTGTGATCGACTCTGCCCCGGATTTTTGATTGAGTTTGAAAACGTTCCCCTCAGTCATCTTCGACACCAGAAAATTCCTGAATATGACAGCGAATCCGAAGAAGCAGACGAAATAGATACTAATAAAAACGGTGATGGTGTTGTGCATAAGTTGATCCCCTCGCAATGGAGGGGTTACTCCATGTTATTGATCAATCTCGTCGTTTTTGTGTAACCAGTGATAAAGCACTGGCAGCACGACCAGCGTTAAAAGCGTTGATGAAACAATGCCGCCGATCACCACCGTAGCAAGAGGGCGCTGAACTTCAGCACCTGTTCCGGTGTTCAGTGCCATAGGCACAAAGCCTAGACTCGCGACCAGTGCCGTCATAAGAACAGGGCGTAGACGAATCATCGCGCCTTCGGTAACCGCCAATAGTAAATCGCCGTTTTGACGCCAGAGATCACGAATAAATGCCAGCATTACCAGCCCGTTGAGCACGGCAACCCCAGAGAGTGCGATAAAACCAATTCCGGCAGATATGGATAACGGCATGTCTCGAAGATAGAGAGAGAACACGCCTCCAGTTAACGCCAGGGGCACGCCACTAAAAACTATCATGGCATCTCTAATTGACGAGAACGCGACGACGAGTGTCCCTAGGATTACGAGCAGAGTGAGCGGCGTCACTATCGACAATCGTTGGCTAGCCGACTCTAATTGTTCAAACGTGCCCCCATAGTCTAACCAGTACCCGGGAGGAACATCTGCTTGCTCACTAACACGGTTTTGTACCTCCTTGACGAAACTCCCGAGGTCTCGATCCCGGACATTGGCCGTTACCACAACGCGGCGCTTACCGTTTTCACGACTGATTTGTGCTGGTGAGGGTGCAATTTTCAAACTTGCGATTTCCTCGAGCGGCACATAATCACCGTTAGGCAGGGGTACTGGTAAAAACTTTAAGCGTTCTATGTTACGACGGGTTGTTTCCGGTAAACGCACAACCAGTTCAAAACGTCGATCACCCTCGTAGATAACCCCGGCGGTTCCTCCGCCAATTGCAGTAGAAACCCAATCCTGCAGTTCGGCAACATTAAGGCCGTATCTCCCTAGTGCTGTGCGATTTGGAATGACTGAAAGAGTGGGTAAACCAGTAACTTGCTCAACCCGAGCATCAGCCGCACCTTCAATTGAGTTTACGATGCCGAGGATTTCATTCGCGGTTATCACCAGTTGGTCAAGATCATCGCCAAAAACTTTGATACCCAGGTCGGCACGCACACCAGAGATGAGTTCGTTAAAACGCATTTGAATCGGTTGGGTAAACTCATAGTTGTTTCCGGGTAACTCCTCCAACGCGCGCTCCATTTCCTCAACGAGTTCGGATTTCGTTTTAGTAGAGTCTGGCCATTCGTTACGTGGTTTTAAGGTCACGAAGTTATCAGCAACGTTTGGAGGCATGGGGTCGGTGGCCACTTCCGCCGTACCGATGCGTGCGAACACCTTATCGACTTCAGGAAAAGACTTGATTCTCTCCTCGAGAATCCCTTGCATTTCGACAGCTTGTTCCAGCCCAGTTCCTGGGATTCGCATCGCGTGAAGTGCAATGTCACCCTCGTTTAGTTGGGGGATAAACTCAGAACCGAGTGTCGTTGCTAGCCACAAGCTAGATGCAACGAGTATGGAGGCGAAACCGACAACTAACCAGCGCAACTCTAGGGCGAGGTTAAGCATCGGCCGATACGCAGATTTTGCTGTGCTGATAACAACGCTTTCCTTCTCGCTGATCTTGCCACTCATAAAGAGGGCAACAGCAGCTGGCACGAGCGTTAACGAGAGGATCATTGCAGACAAAAGCGCCATGACCACGGTTGCGGCCATCGGATGAAACATCTTGCCTTCAACGCCCGTTAAACTGAAGATAGGGATGTATACGATGGTGATAATAGCCACACCAAACAGGCTTGGGCGAATCACTTCTGAGGTTGCTTCAAAAACCGTCTCCAGGCGTTCCCGAAGATTCTGCTGCCTGCCTATTATTTGTTGGGTTTCCGCTAACCGGCGAACGCAGTTTTCAACGATGATCACGGCACCATCAACGATCAATCCAAAATCAAGAGCGCCTAAACTCATTAGATTAGCCGATACACCTGTTTGAACCATGCCTGTGACTGTCATCAACATGGACAGTGGTATGACCGCCGCGGTGATTAAAGCTGCTCGTATGTTCCCTAATAGCAGAAATAAGACGAAGATCACCAGTAGGGCGCCTTCCATTAAGTTTTTAGAAACCGTGGCAATGGCCTTGTCCACCAGTACGGTGCGATCGTAGACGGCTTCAGCGACCACACCCTCCGGCAAAGATGCCTGGATATCAATGAGCTTGTTTGCCACGTCTTGAGCTACCGTGCGGGAGTTGGCACCGATGAGCATCATCGTGGTGCCTAACACCGTTTCAACACCATCACGCGTCGCGGCCCCAGTGCGCAACTCTTTCCCAATTGCAACTTCGGCAACGTCCTTAACTTTGATTGGGAAACCGCCATCTTCGGCAACAATCACATTTGCTATGTCGTCTATCGTTTCAAGCTGTCCCGGCGATCTGACAAGCAGTTGCTGGCCATTGCGTTCAATGTAACCTGCACCACGATTGTCGTTGTTTGCGCGTAAAGCTTGAACAAGATCTTCGATGGTAACTTTGTACAGAAGCAGCTTGGTCGAGTCTGGCATCACATGATATTGCTTGTTGTAGCCACCAATGCTGTTGACCTCGATGACGCCTTTTACCTGCGAAAGCTGAGGCTTGATAATCCAGTCCTGAATTTCTCGCAAAGCAGTTGCGGTATACGGCTCACCGTTGGCCATTCGAGCATCTGGCTTGGCTTGTACCGTGTACATAAAAATTTCGCCCAGGCCTGTGGAAATCGGACCCATTTCAGGTTCGAGCCCAGGCGGCAGGACACTTTTAATTGCACCAAGCCTCGCATTAATCAGATTGCGCGCAAAATAGATGTCCGTGCCTTCCTCGAACACCACAGTCACCTGTGACAATCCATAGCGTGACAGAGATCGCGTGTAAGAAAGACTAGGCAAACCGGCTAGAGCAGTTTCCACGGGATAGGTAATCCGTTGTTCAGACTCGAGGGGTGAATAACCGGGCGCTGCTGTATTGATTTGCACTTGAACGTTGGTGATATCGGGTACAGCGTCAATGGGAAGTTTTTGATAGCTCCATAGCCCCAAGCCGACAATGAAAAATATCGAAGATAAAATCAGAAAGCGCCGCTCAACGGCTAAGCGCAACATTGAATCAATCATAATGCGCCCCTTAATGCTCGTGTTCAGCTTCAGATTTTTCGATATCGGCTTTGATCAAATAACTGTTTTGACTCACGTACACAGTGTTGACCTCAATACCGTCGATGACCTCATAAAACTGATCATCGGCACGACCAAGCAGGAGAGGTGTAAAGGTGTAGTTGTCCTCATCCTTAACGAACACACCCTGGCGGCCACCAAGGTTTTGGACGGCATCCTTCGCCACAGCAAGTGGTACAGGAAATCGTCCAGTCTCTAACAGGGCTTCAACCATTAGACCAGGAAACAAGCTTTGTTGACGGTTGTCGAGTTGGACACGGGCCAACTGATAGGAGAACTCCATTGAAGGCACTATATGTTGAATCTTGGACTCAACATGCCCACCTTGCGTTAGTACGTGAACAGTTTGACCCTCTGTGACCAAAGATTGTTGCGCCGGAAAAATACGTAACTCAGCCCATACGGCCTCGAGGTTTGCGATTGAGAATAAAACCTGGTCCTGTGTCACTTCGCCAGTGTTGGCATGTCTCTGAACGATACGGCCAGAAATTGGCGAACGGATCTGGTACCCCTTAAGGCTTTCGTTTGATTCAATTTCTGCCAACACATCACCAGTCTTTACGCGATCGCCAATATTCACTCGTACAGATTTAACCAATCCCTCGAAGCGGGCACGTACGTGACTCAGTTGTTCGGGAGCGGATACCAACGAACCGTAAACAGTGATGGTTTGGTGGAGTTCCTGTGAGCCTGTAATGCTTGTCACAATCCCTACTTCTTGCGCCATACCCCCGTCAATGTGAGTGTTATTGTCTTCGCCATCGCCACGCTTTTCATGGTCACCGTGTTCATCGTGCGATGCATGCTCTTCATGGTCACTGTTTTTATCATGCGATGAATGCTCTTCGTGCTCATCGTCTTCAACATGCGGTGAATGTTCCTCGTGCCCGCCATCAGCGATGTGTCGATGATCGTGAGCGTGATTGTCGCTTGCGTAAAGCTCACTGCTAGAGGCGAGCATGACGACTGTAAGGGCTGAGATAATATAATTCTTCATAATCATAAGTTCCTGGGCTCGATCGTTATCAAGCCCCGTAAGAAGTTGAACTAGCGGTTAAGGGATTCACTGGTTAGTTTTTCTATCAGTGCCTGGCTAATCAGTGCCGTAGATGCCGCGTCGATACGAGCTTGTTTGATGGAAAGCAGCTCTGCCTGGGCTGCAATCAAATCTAGATATCGATACCGCCCGTTTTCGTATGCTTCCCGTGTAAGCTGAAGTGCATCCTCAAGCGCTGGAATAATTTCACTTTCGGTTTTATTCACAGCCTCAATGCTCTGACGTCGGAGCGAGTAGGCTTCAAAAAGCTGTTCGTGCAAACGTAGTAGAAGGTCCAGCCGGGCATAATCCACGGCATTACGATTTGCGAGAGCAACGTTGACCTCACCACTGTTTCGATCTTTAGAAAAAAGCGGCATTGAGAAACTTGCGACGAATGCAGGTTCGCTGGGTTCTCCGAGGTACCTAATCCCTGCACGCCAGCTCAGATTACTGCGTCCCTCAACACGTGCTAAGGTTACTTCGGCATCTTTGATTCGCGCCTCACTGGCAAGCACCTGAATTGCCGGGGATGTTTTGACCCGAGCATAAAGCTGCTCAAAATCTTCATCTGCACCAAATTCAAAAAGACTCCCATCTAGCTTGCTAAAGGCCGGAGTGGTTTCCCCCCAAAATCTAGAAAGTTGCACTTTTATGCGCTCAAACTGGTCTACCAGGGCGGCTTCATGGATTTCAGCAGTTGCCACGGCGGCCTTTGCGCGCATCACTTCTGCTTCGGGTGTCGCACCTTGGTCGGAGCGTGTTTTGACTGTAGCTAACAAAGATTGGGACAGTGCCAGAGACTCTCTCGCCAGCTGAATTCTCGCTTGGGTCGCCAGTCCCTCGATGTAGATAGACGTCAGATCACCCAACACATCAAGCGTAGTGGCTTGCAGCTGCCATTCCCCTTGATTGATGCGAGCTTCAGCAAAGGAAACGCGAGCTGTAGATTTACCACCCAGCTCTATTACTGATGATAACGCCACTGTGGTTTCTGCAGAGTCAAATCCTTTGGTGCTGCCTGACCCTGCGAAGTTTTCCATCTCAAGTTCAATCGCCAATGCCGGGCGCAAAGCGCTCGTCTGCCGTCGGGCTTTTAGCGCTTCTTGGATAAAACGGTATTGATAGAGGTCTGGGTTGTGCAATAACGAGCGTGTTATGGCGTCGTTTAGAGTCAAAGTTGAATCTGCATGCGCAGCGTTAACTGCAAGAGCCAAACTAGCGATAATTGACGCAAGCCATACCCAGGGCTGGTTACGCCTGACCATAGTGGTGAATTGCATGGATAAGTCCTAATGTAAGTCGTATTTCCGCAGTAGCGGGTAAAAACTGTACTTAGACTTAAACTTTGGGAGGTCTCAAAAAGGTTTCGAAGAGACTGGTGAGGGCACCTTCAACGTATTCGGGTAAGGGTGATGAACACTTAACTATCAATAATCGATAAGCGGACATCATAATCGCAGAGGAAGAATGGCCATGGCATTGACAGCAGTTATGACTATCCCATTGTGTCGCCGACGAGTCTTCTGACCCAACGAGCTTAGTATGGTGGTTGTCAGAACCGTGAACATCAAAATTGTGGTGATGGCCAACACTAGCCGTGCCTGACTCGTAAGGCCAGTGGACGTCACCCAGAGCCATACCAGACTGGAGGACAATCAGGATTAGTAGAGAATATGTCAAAGCTCGGTTTAGCATTATTAAATCTTCAGCTTTCTCATAGCATCATTTAGATTTGTTCATTTCAGTAAAAGTATTCTACGCGCACCGTTAAGAACCACTAGCCCAATGATCACCCCAATAACTAAATCTGGCAATTGAGATCCAGTTATGGCTACCAGAATACCAGCGGTGATGACGCCTGCATTGGCCAGAACGTCATTGGCTGAAAATATCCAACTGGCTTTCATGTGGGCCCCTTGGTTGCGGGATTTGAAAATTAATAAAAGACAACACACATTCGCTGCCAAGGCGACGAGACCCATACCCATCATCAACTCCGAGACGGGTTCACTCCCATAGAGCGCACGTCTCAGGACTTCGATTAGAACGCCAGCGGCAAGCGCTAGCTGCAACCAGCCGGAGATGTGTGCGGCTTTTAGCTTAAGACTCGCGGCTTTGCCCACTGCGTATAGTGACACACCATAGACGGCTGCATCGGCAAACATATCCATCGAGTCGGCGATTAGCCCGGTAGATTGCGCCGCAATGCCCACACCAAATTCAAGAAGGAACATGGTAGCGTTGATCGCGAGCAACCACCTCAGTATGCGTGCTTCTTGTGCTTCCTCGGATTTAGCTGTTTCTTGCGCAGCCCTAACAACTCTGCCGCTCACTGACTCAACTGAGATCAAATTGGCCCCGAGCCCAACTGAGTTCATTGTGTTTGCTATAGTCTCAGCGATGTCCGGGTGGTATACCCGCACGGTGCGGTTGGGAATGTCGAATTCAAAGGTAAGCGCTTCACCGCAGCTTGCGAACGCTGTGCGAATCAGATTCTCTTCTGCCGGACAATCCATTTTAGGCACCGCGAACAAGCTCACATGGCTAGCTTGCGCTTGCAACTCGCTGATAGCTTCATCTTGTGATAGCACTTGTGGGTCTTTGTTAGTGCTACAGCAAGCCCTCGAATCTGAAGACATAACTGACTCTTGTTAGGTCGATGGGCTGAAGTTACACTCTAT
>JBKAGC010000039.1:0-20010 GCA_046290215.1 Pseudomonadales bacterium
TGCTATCGATGTTAGAGATGGTGACAAACTTTGCCAGCATCTTGCCGCTCTTGTCGGTCATATGAAAATAGCGTTGGTGTTCTTTCATTGCAGAAACTAACGCTTCTTCCGGAACCTTAAGGAACTCGTTGGGGAAGCTGCCCATCAGTGCAACAGGCCACTCCACAAGGGCCGTAACCTCATCGAGCAAATCTAGATCAATCTCGACGGTCGCTTGCTCTTGTGCAGCGATAGCTTCTAGTTGTTGCTTAATTAACTGTTGTCTTTCAGCGAAATCCGCGACCACATGTTGCGCCTTGAGGGTCCGTAGATACTCTTCAACGCTATTAAATTCGCATTCACGGTCACCCATAAATCTATGGCCGCGGCTGCGCCGGCCTGAGCGAATTCCGAATAGTTCGCAATCGATAACCTCAGTGCCGTAGAGCGTAACTAACCAGTGTACTGGCCTAACGAACTCAAACCGGCTAGCACCCCAACGCATTCTGCGTTCGATAGGTAACTCCTTGAGTGCTTGTTGCAACAATTCGCCTAGCATCGCCTCTAAGGTTTCACCGGGCTTGCTGCTCTTGTGCGCCAGCCAGGTACCTTTGTCGGTTTCCAGGTGTTGCAGTTCATCGAGGCTAGTTACACCACAAGAACGCATAAAGCCCTGCGCTGCTTTAGTAGGCTCACCGTTCTCATCCACGGCGGCCTTTAAAGCGGGGCCACGTCGCTCTACTTCCTGGGTAGGCTGAGCGCTAGCAAGTTGTTCGACAACCAGGGCCAACCTTCGCGGCGTGGCGTATGCTTTAATCTCTGCAAACTCGAAGTTGGCGCTTTGCAGCGCAGCGCGAAAGTTGCTGGCTAAAGCATTCATCAGCCTCTTTAGGTTTTTAGGTGGCAGTTCTTCCGTGCCAATTTCAATCAGAAGGTCGTTGTTATTTGTCATTGGCTACCTCCTTGATAAAAGTCTCGCGCACCTGGTCGTCTGCCAATGGGAAGCCGAGTTTTTGTCTAGATTCCAGATAAGCCTTCGCCACACCCCGGGCTAGACCTCGCACTCGTAAAATAAATCGTTGTCGTTCCGTTACGGAAATAGCGTGCCTGGCATCGAGCAAATTAAACGCATGAGATGCTTTCATAACAAACTCATAGGCAACCAACGGGAGATTTGCCTCGAGCAAACGGTGAGTTTCGGTCTCACAAAAATCAAACTGCTGGAACAACGCCTCTACATTGGAGTAATCGAAGTTGAACGCTGACATTTCCACCTCATACTGATGAAACACGTCAGCATAAGTCACAGTCTCATTGTCGGACTGACTCCAGATCAGTTGTTGAAAATCATCAACCCCCTGAAGGTACAGAGCCAGTCGTTCGAGCCCATAGGTAATTTCGCCGGTGACCGGATAACACTCCAGCCCCCCTACTTGCTGGAAGTAAGTGAATTGGGTGATTTCCATGCCATCCATCCACACTTCCCAACCCAGACCCCAGGCACCAAGGGTAGGCGATTCCCAATTGTCCTCAACAAAGCGGATATCGTGCTCCAAAGGATCAATGCCCAGGTGCCGTAAAGAATCGAGGTATAACTCCTGGATGTTAGCGGGAGATGGTTTCATCACCACTTGAAACTGATAGTAATATTGATATCTGTTAGGGTTCTCGCCGTAGCGGCCATCAGTGGGTCGACGGCAAGGCTGCACATAAGCGCTACGCCAGTTTTCTGGACCAATGGAACGCAAGAACGTGGCCGGATGGAAAGTACCGGCGCCGACTTCCATATCGTAAGGTTGCATCAAAACGCAGCCCCGATCCGCCCAGAACTTTTGTAGAGTCAGGATCATGTCTTGGAAGGTTAACGTGCTCATGGGAAGCTTTACCCTTGGCGAAAAAGTGCGTAAGTATACATTAAGCGATAGAGAAGGAGTCGCCCTTGGCGCTTGAAAATTCCTCCAGGTGCGAATGGTGTCTCGGCGACCCATTGTACGAGGCCTACCACGACCTTGAATGGGGTGTGCCCCTTCGTGATGAGCGAAAACTGTTCGAGTTTCTCATCCTGGAAGGTGCTCAGGCTGGCTTGAGTTGGATTACCGTGTTAAAGAAACGGGAAAATTATCGAGCTGCCTTTTATGATTTCGATCCGGAGAAAGTCGCTCGTTTTGATGAGGCTGATGTAGCGGCTTTACTCGGTAATCCCGGTATTATTCGTAATCGCCTAAAAGTACGCAGCGCTATCAACAATGCACAACAATTCCTAAAAGTGGCTGAATCTGGAAGTTTTGCAGATTTGGTTTGGCAGTTTGTGGATGGCGTTCCAAGACAAAACCGATTCCGGACCCGCAATGAGGTGCCAGCAAGTACCGTGGAAAGTGATGCCATGGCGAAATCCTTGAAGAAACTAGGCTTCAATTTTGTGGGTACGACAATCTGTTATGCCTTTATGCAGGCAACCGGGATGGTGAATGATCACATGGTGACATGTCCGGGGTATCAGCGCTGCCAGGAGCTAGCGTGAACAATATTTTGAATACCCTGCTCCGCGCATTGATGCGACTGCAAGCATTATTGCCTTTGCCTATCAGTCAGGCGTTGGGCAGCAGCGTTGGTCTGGTGGGTTATCTCTGCAACAGTCGGGGTACTCTGGTCACCAGGCAAAATCTCCGTCTGTGCTTTCCAGACAAAACGGACCCAGAAATTGCAGCCCTGACCCGATCATCCATGCAACACACCGGTATGACAGCATTTGAAACTCCCGCCGTCTGGTTAGCGCCGAAGCGGCGAACTGTGGTGTGGATCCGAACCGTAGAGAACGAGGCACTGCTTGATGCGGCCATGGCTACCGGAAAAGGCACGATTATCCTCTTACCTCACCTGGGGAATTGGGAGCTGTTTAATGTGTACTTTGCAACTAAAGGCCGAATGACTGCCCTCTATCATCCGCCCAGACAGGACTGGCTAAAACCTTTGATGAGCGAAATTCGTGGCGATAACCTGGTACCCACCAATCGGCGCGGTTTGATGACGTTATACAAAGAGCTGGAAGCAGGCCACGTGGTGACGGTATTACCAGATCAAGTACCGGCAAGCGGGCAGTTTGCGCCCTTTTTTAATGAACCAGCATTAACAGATCGACTGGTGCCTAGAATGATTCAGAAGACCGGGGCCCAGGCAGTTGTCTGTATTGTCTATCGCCAGGGCAATGGTTTTAACATCCGCTTTGAAGCACCTGCAGACGAACTCTACTCCGACAATATGGATACCGCGCTAAGTGGTCTTAATCGATCGGTTGAACAGGTTATTCGGAGTCACGTGCCCCAGTATCAATGGGAGTACAAACGCTTTCGAGAGAGGCCAGAAGGCTATAAAAAATTGTATAAATTTGCCGGCCAGCCCCAGTACTATCATCGTCAAAAGTAACGCTGGCAGTGGCGACAACGAACGCTACTTTCGCCAGAACATGGGGGTAAACAACACAAGTAAGGTGAAGATTTCCAGGCGACCAAGAATCATTGCGAAGCAGAGAATGATCTTTGCTGTATCGCTAATGTCATTGTAATGATATGCCACTGAACCAAGACCTGGCCCTAGATTGTTGATAGAAGCCGCAACGGCTGAAAAAGCGCTAACAAAATCTAATCCCGTGGCAACAATTGCCAGAAGCATAAACAAGAACAAAATGACATAAACAGAGAAGAACCCCCACACTGCCTCTATAATTCTGTTAGACACCGGTCGTTTGTTTATCTTCACTGGAAAAATTGCATTCGGATGAATCAAACGATGAATCTCGCGCAACCCTTGCTTACAAATCAACATGACACGCATGACTTTCATACCGCCACCTGTTGAACCAGCGCATGCGCCGGTGAAAGCGCCGAAAAATACCAAATACGGTAACATGCTGGGCCAGTTGCTGAAGTCTGTGGTGGCAAACCCAGTGGTGGTGAAAATAGACACGACCTGAAACACAGCCAGACGAAATGCCCCTGGGGCATCGATTTGCGTTGAGACGAATAACATTGCCGTCACTACTAGTGTGGTTACCAGCAAAATACCGAGATAAAATTTTACTTCGTCGTCTCTGAGATAGTGAGCAACGGTTCTTTCTCGCAATGAAAAGAAGTGCAAGCCGAAGTTAATACCGGCCAGGACCATAAAAAAGATCGCAACGGCTTCAATCATAGGAGAATCAAAATAGCCGATGCTGGCGTCGTGGGTAGAAAAGCCGCCAATGGCAACGGTGGAGAAGCTGTGACAGATCGCATCGAACAACGTCATGCCTGCGGCCCAATAAGCGAGTGCACAGGTGATCGTTAACCCAAGATAAATTGACCAAAGGGCCAATGCAGTTTGTTTGATCCTGGGTGTTGGTTCCAGTCCTCACAGGTCCTGGAGTTTCCTGCACGATATACTGCCACCAATACCCAACATAGGTAGGATGGCAACGGCCAGGACAATGATACCCATGCCACCTAGCCACTGCAGCTGTTGGCGATAAAACAAAATTGATTGCGGCAAGCTATCAATATTGGTTAGTACGGTGGCGCCAGTTGTGGTTAAGCCAGAAAACGACTCGAATAAAGCGTTCGCCCAGCTAAGTTCGATGCCTGACTCTAACACCAGTGGTATGGCGCCAACCGTCCCAAGTATCAAATAAAACAGTGTGGTAATCAAAAAGCCGTCCTTGATCCGCATATCGGCTTGATCGCGAAAAAACGTCGCCCACAGGACGAAACCAGATATCAAGGTAATTGCAAACGTATCAATAAAGGCGCGGTACGCGCCATCGTTGTAAATCAGCGACACGGCAAAAGGCGGCAGCAAGGTCATACTGAACATCATCAGCAAAACCCCTAGTACCTTCAGTGTGATTCGAAAGCGCATAGTTAGAAAAAGCTGAATGGTGCCTGAAACAGTTTCTCTACTTCTGGCACAAGGCTCTTGTCCACTAGAAACAAAATCAGGTGATCGTCAGCTTCAACAACGATGTCATCATGGGCGATCACCACGTCATTGCCGCGAACGATGGCACCGATCGTGGTGCCAGGTGGCAGATCAATTTCCTGCAACTGGCGACCAACCACTTTTGAGTTTCTACTGTCGCCATGGGCAATAGCCTCCATGGCCTCCGCGGCACCCCTGCGCAAAGAGTGGACTCTAACAACATCGCCCCGTCGGATGTGAGTCAGGATTGAACCTAGCGTCGCCTGTTGAGGCGAAATAGCAATGTCAATTTCGCTACCTTCAATGAGATCAACATAGGCGGGGTTGTTAATCAAGGTAATGACCTTTTTCGCGCCAAGACTTTTTGCCAGCATAGAGGACATGATGTTGGCCTCGTCATCGTTTGTGACGGCACAAAATACATCGGTATCTTCAATGTTTTCTTCCAGCAGCAGGTCTCTGTCGGAAGCGTCACCAGCAAGGACAATCGCCCGATCCAGAGTTTCCGAGAGTTCGTAGCAGCGCTGTCTACTGCGTTCAATAATACGTACGCCGTAACGATGTTCTAACGATCTTGCCAGGCCTTGCCCAATATGGCCGCCACCAGCAATGATCAAGCGCTTGTTGGGGCGCTCGGTCCGTCGCATTTCGCTCATAACCGCTTGTATATCGTTGGCGGCTGCGATGAAAAACACTTCATCATCGGCTTCAATCACTGTGTCCCCTTCGGGCATGATAGGACGATTCTGACGAAAGATCGCGGCTACCCGGGTGTCCACAGTAGGCATATGCTTGCGCAAATATTTTAATTCTTGATCCACCAGTGGGCCGCCGTAATAAGCTTTGATGCCAACCAGTTGTACCTGGCCAGAGGCGAAGTCCATGACCTGGAGTGCACCAGGATTATCAATCAGACGCCTGATGTCGTCGGTTACGATGCGCTCTGGGTTAACAATAAAATCAACCGGCATTGCTTCATTGCGGAAGATACTAGAGTGCTGTAAGTAGCCGGTGGAGCGAATTCGAGCGATTTTGGTTGGTGTATGGAAAACCGAGTAAGCAACCTGGCAGGCAACCATGTTTACTTCGTCGCTATTGGTCACAGCAATTAACATGTCGGCATCTTCGGCCCCTGCCTGGCGCATGACGTCGGGATGTGAGGCTTGACCGCGCACGGTGCGAATATCAAAACGATCCTGGAGTTCGCGGAGTCGATCGGCATCATGATCCACTACCGTAATATCGCTGGCTTCCTTGGTGAGGTTTTGCGCGAGATTACCACCGACTTCCCCGGCGCCTAGGATAATGATTTTCATGGGGCCACTTTTTTCAGTCGAGCAAAGAAAAAGCCGTCAGTACCCTCATCCGCGGGTAAAAGCTGTAAGCCGCTCTCGCCTGGCTCTGCATGTCCGGGCAAGTTCGGCAAGTCGATAGGGATGAATCTGGCTGATGGTGTATTTTTCACGAACTTCTCGACAACCTCGCGGTTCTCACCTGGGAGAATGGAGCAAGTGGAATAGACCAGCTCGCCACTTTCGTCTAACAAAGACCAGGCTTTTGCTAACAGTTCTTCTTGAGTGGCAACTAGCTTAGCAATATCTGATGGCAGGCGCAGCAACTTAATATCCGGATGGCGGCGGATAATACCGGTGGCAGAACAAGGCACATCGAGTAATATTCGAGCGTAACCTGAACTGGGGTTATGGTCTTGTAAGGACTCTGCGAGGACCGTGGCATTTAAATTTAAACGCTGCAGATTATCGCTGATAAGCTGAGCCCGCCGGGCATCTTGATCAATCGCCGTGAGGCTGACCTCGGCATTTGCCTCTAGTATGGCGCAAGTTTTGCCCCCGGGAGCCGCGCACGCATCGAGAACCCGTTGACCGGGTTGCAAATTCAGGAGTTGCGGTATGAGTTGGCTCGCCTCATCCTGAATGCTCACGGCGCCCTCGCTAAATGCCGGTAATTGTTCTGCCGGCACCGGCCGCCGTAGATAGAGGCTAGTTGGTGCCAGAAGCCCCGGGATTGCCTGCATGGCAGCGTCATTTAGCTTATCAAGATATTGTTCACGACTGGTTTGACCAGGATTTACCCGGAGCGTCATGGGCGGTTCTGATTGATTCGCTAGCAAAATTGCCTGGTATTTATCTGGGTACGCGGTCTTGATGAGGCGAGTGAGCCAGTCCGGGTGATTGGTTTGTGCTTCCTCGTCGTCCACCAGTTGCTTGCTCAGGTGGTCCTTTTGGCGCTGATAATTTCTCAACACACCATTCACCAGTTTTTTTGCCCAGGGTTTTTTCAAGCTGACCGCGCAATCCACGGCGAAGTTTACGCTGGCATGAGCTGGTCGATTCAGATGGTCGATACTATAGATCCCCGCCATGATCAGAAGCTCGAGATCCTGATGCTTATCCGCGAGGGGTTTACTTAGTAGTTGTTCAAGACAGGCAGATAAATAGTAGAAGTGCCGCAGCACGCCATAGCTAATTTGTCTGGCCAGGGGTGTGTCGCGATTTTGAATGGCCTGATCCAAACTGCGGCCATCGGCAACGCGAAGTAAAATCCTAACGGCGGAGGCGTATTCCTGCATGGCGGCTAGGTGAACCTGACGCCGGGATAGATCATATCCGCCCGGGCGTTCAGGATATCGCGGCCAGTCAGGACGCTGCCTTTGCCCAGCGGCAGTTGTAACTGTTCAATCAATAAGTTGCCGTCGGCGGTGGCCACTGCAACGCCTTCTGGCGTTACTTCAAGAATCTCGCCGGGTTCTCTCTGGGTTTTACCCGGCAATACGCTAGCGCGGTGTAATTTCACTCGAAGCACCTTGTTATCGTGCTCAAGCTCGCAAAAGCACACAGGATCCGGATTAAATGCGTGAATTTTGTTGCGCAGGGTCACGGCACTGTTGGACCACACTAGTTTGGCTTCTGTTTTGAGAATCTTTTTTGCGTAGGTAGCGCCGTCCTCTGGTTGTGGTATGGGTTTGCTTCTCCCCTGTTCCAGATCGCCTAAAACATGCAGCAAGCCCTCTATGCCAAGCGCTGCCAGGCGCTCGGCAAGATCACCGCTGGTGTCCGTTGGCCGTATCTGGGTGCGTGCCTCGTACAAAACTGGCCCGGTATCAAGACCAGCATCCATTTGCATAATGCAGATCCCTGTCTCGGCATCTCCAGATTCCACAGCCCTTTGTATGGGCGCAGCACCGCGCCAGCGCGGTAAGATTGAACCATGGACATTAATGCAGCCATGGCCTGGTGTATCCAGGAGATCCTGGCGCAGAATCTGGCCGTAGGCCACAACAATCAATAGGTCAGGTTGTAGTGCCTTAAGATCTGTGGCGCTGAGTTTTTCTGGTTGCAGCACTGGAATCTGGCGCGATTCGGCAAGCACTTTGACAGCGCTCGGCACCAGTTTTTTGCCTCGTTTGCCGGGTTTATCAGGTTGGGTGATTACGGCAGCGATACCAATGTCGTGGTCCAGCAATCCTTGCAGATGGTTCGCTGCAAAATCCGGTGTGCCTGCAAAAATGATATTCAATGCGAAACTACCCCAATTAACTCTGGGCTTTTAGCTTCTGCTGTTTCAGCAGGCGTTTTCTGATGAGTTGGCGTTTGGTATTTGATAAGTAGTCAACAAACAGCTTGCCTTCCAGGTGGTCCATTTCGTGTTGGATGCAAATGGCCAACAAGCCCTCTGCATCGATGATGAATTCCTCGCCCTCGCGATCCAGGGCCTTCACCTGAATTTTCTCAAAACGTTCCACGGGCTCATAAAAGCCGGGAATTGATAGACAACCTTCATCCGATTGTATTTGACCTTCTTTCTGCAAAATTTCAGGATTGATAAACACCATGGGTTGGCTTTTGTCATCAGTCACGTCAAGCACCAGCATGCGCTGGTGAACGTTCACTTGACTGGCGGCAAGACCAATACCGGGAGCGGCATACATGGTTTCAAGCATATCGTCAGAGAGCTTCGCGATCTTTGCGGTCACGTTGGCAATGGGTTTCGCCTTGGTTCGAAGCCTTGGATCCGGAAATTCCAAAATGTCTAATAACGCCATACGGTTTTGTCTAATACCTCTAGTAATAAAGCAACTTGTGCTGCTAAGATGATGATCAAATTGAATATATTCAAAAAAGAGCACAACTTGCGAGGGCGCAATTGTACTCTTTTTAAAGCAGGGATTCGCCCTATGAAGACAACTCTTGTGGCGCTTTTGTTGAGCTTTGCGCTGATTGGCACGGCACAAGCAGCTGACAGCATCTTACGTCCCGATCACCCTGATAAGTATACGGTGAAAGCAGGCGATTCGCTTTGGGATATTGCCTCAATGTTTCTCACCGACGCCTGGTTGTGGCCCGAGATCTGGCAAATTAACCCGGATATCGATAATCCTCACCTGATTTACCCAGGCGATGTGATTACGCTGGTGTATGTCGATGGACAGCCGCAACTTGCGGTGGCCAGAGGTAAAGAATCTCGAACGGTGAAGTTAAGTCCGTCCCAGCCAGTGGCCAGCGGTGATCGCAACCTGAAGCTAGAACCGAAAATTCGCGTCAGCCCACTTACCAGTGCGATTCCGGCCATCCCGCTGGATGCTATTGCGCCATTGCTAACCACTGGCCGCATCGTTGAAGAAGATACACTCGAGCTGGCCCCCTACATTTTGGCGGGGACCTCGGATCGCTTAATTTTTGGTCCGGGGGATGAATTCTATGCCCGGGGTGAAAACTGGGCCGAAGGCACCAGTGTGTTTGGTTTGTTCCGCCAGGGAGAAGTGTACCTCGACCCAGAAACTAAAGAAGTCCTGGGTTATGAGGCCCGGGAAGTGGGAACCGCCACGGTGGAAGACCGGAATGGCGATGTTTATACCTTGAAGCTCACGGCGGTAAAAGAAGATGTCCGGATTGGCGATCGCTTGTTGCCCACAGAGGAACGAAGGGTTGAATCCACCTTTTACCCCACGGCACCAAGAACCGAGGTGAATGGCATCATTATGACGGTTCTAGGTGGTGTCACTCAGGTTGGCCGGAATGATGTTGTGGCGATTAACCGTGGGGAACAAGATGGGGTTGCGGTGGGCGATGTGCTGGCCATTTACAAAAGCGGCAAAATGATTCGCGACCGTATTGCACGAGAGAAAGTGCAGTTGCCACCAGAACGAGCTGGCTTACTGATGCTGTTTCGCACCTTTGAGAAGATGTCATACGGTCTGGTGTTACGCACCGAAGAACCGCTTAAGGTCGGCGATAACGTACAAAACCCCTAGTTCTCGGCTTACAAATCTGCACGCTGTGGTGAGTTATCTTGCCGCACATGGCAGACGTTACAGAAGCAGTCTTAAGTCTTCACCGACTCACCTTTACTCGCCCTGGTCTTGGTCGCGAGCTGATCGATGCTTATGGCTCTGCTGAGCAAGTCCTCAAGTATTTCGACCAACGCTTAACACCCCTGGCGCCTGCGCTGGCGGATCGTTTTCGCACCGCATTAAATGACCTGGAGCATGAGCGCAGTGTTGCCCAGGATGCTAGTTGGCAAAGCCGCGATGGCCACTATCTGTTGCTGGAAAGTGATTCGCGTTACCCGCCACTGCTAAAACAAATTAATGATCCGCCGTTAGTGCTGTTTTGTTGGGGGGAGCCAGCGGCACTGCAAAAAGACCAGGTTGCCATTGTTGGTAGTCGACGGGCATCGGCTAATGGTGTTGCCATTGCGGAAACCTTTGCGGCAGAACTTTGTGCTTGTGGGTTCGTCGCCACCAGTGGTTTGGCGTTAGGGATTGATGCCGCCGCACATCGCGGTGCCATTGCTGCCGGCGGCGCTACGATTGCCGTACAGGCC
The DNA here is from genome assembly GCA_046290215.1 of Pseudomonadales bacterium. Classification (GTDB taxonomy): domain Bacteria; phylum Pseudomonadota; class Gammaproteobacteria; order Pseudomonadales; family Azotimanducaceae; genus JAHRVQ01. The sequence goes on from JBKAGC010000039.1 coordinate 10,774, forward strand.
ATCGGCGCTGGTGATGTTTACCCGCGTCGGCATGTTCGGCTTGCGCAACAAGTTGCCGAAACTGGTTGTGTAATCACGGAATATCCCACGGCAATACCGGCGCTGGCGCGCCATTTCCCGAGTCGTAATCGAATTGTCACTGGTTTGAGTCGAGGAACACTGGTAGTTGAAGCTCGACTTGCCAGTGGCTCGTTAATTTCCGCGCGGCTTGCCATGGAGCAAGGTCGAGAAGTGTTTGCTGTCCCTGGTTCCACTCTGGTCAAGTACAATGAAGGGTGTCACCAGTTAATTCGTCAGGGCGCGAAGTTGGCGAGCAGCATTGCAGACATCATTGAAGAGTTTCCTGAGTTTGAGGTAAAACGCCATCGCCGCACCCAGGCCCTAACGGAAGCGGAGCAAGCTATTATTGCGGTGCTTGAAGAGGCGCCGTGCCATGCTGACCGGTTGCACGAGTTGACGGGTATAGAAATCCCGAGCTTATGACCTTACTGATCAATCTGGAAATACAACAAAACATTGAGTCCGGACCACAGGGATATCGGCTAAAAAACTACCAGTCTTGAAAGGTTTTGATACGTGAGGTAGTTTGCGAGCCCCTATTGCGCTTGCTATCTCAAAAACCATGCAGTCCAATCATTGGCGTTACCGTCTTATTGCCGAAAAGCTCCGCATGGGGGCAGTAATTGCTTACCCCACAGAAGGTGTGTGGGGACTTGGCTGCCTGCCTGAGTATGAAGCCAGTGTGGCGAAAATACTTAGCCTAAAAGGTCGAGCCTGGCAGAAGGGATTAATCATGGCTGCTGCAACCCTTGAGCAAGCGCTACCTTACGTGGCTGACCTGAAACCTGATGAAATTGAGAGGCTCGAGCAATTGTGGCCGGGGCCTACCACTGTGGTCATGCCGAAATCAGATCGAACCCCCCTTTGGGTTTCGGGACAATTTGCTAGTGTTGCCATCAGGGTTTCTGCACATCCGGTGATTCAGGGGATTTGCCGGGCAGTGCAGCAGCCTATAATTTCAACCTCAGCGAACCCATCGGGTAAAGATCCAGCATTGAATCATCTCCGAGTGCGTCAATACTTTGGCCAACAGGTGGATGTGGTTGTCCCCGGCGAGTTGGGTGGCCAGTCTGGTCCAAGTCAAATCATTACTTTACGGGATCAAACCGTAATCCGGGAAGGTGGTGCATGACCTATCAACTCGCTGTGTTGGGTGACCCTATTGCCCACAGTTTATCGCCGCAAATCCATGCCCAGTTTGCAGCCCAGACAGGTATATCAGCGCAATATGAGAAGCGCCATGTAGTGGCAGAAGACTTTGATCAGGTAGTAAAAACCTTTTTTGCAGAGGGCGGTAAAGGTCTGAACATTACCGTGCCCCATAAACAACGCGCATTTGAGTTGGCTAGCAGTTGTTCCCACGCCGCGAATCTAGCAAGGGCGGTTAACACCTTGTTGATCAATGAGAGCGGCGAGTTGTACGGCGAAAATACGGACGGATACGGTTTACTGAGAGATTTACAACATAACCTGCACTGGCAAATAGAGAATGCTCGAATCCTCATGCTTGGTGCTGGCGGTGCCGCGGCGGGTGTCATAGCAGACTTGCTGGGTGCCGAACCAAAATCCATTTGTATTGCTAATCGTACTGTAGAGCGAGCCATGGATATTGTGACGCGTCACCAGGATGAACGACTAAGCGCCCTGTCTCTAACGGAACTTGTGGGTAGCGAAGCGTTTGATCTAGTGATTAGTGCGAATTCAGCCGGGCTTCAAGAGAGCGGCTCTGGTTCTGCGGAGGCTTTCTTGCCCACAAGCCTGAAGCACTCTGAAACGTGTTGCTATGACATGATTTACGGCAAAGCCACTCCTTTGTTGAATTGGGCGGCGGACTTGCCGCGTGCACAAAGTACTGGCGGTCTGGGCATGTTAGTGGAGCAAGCAGCACGCTCCTTTGAACTCTGGTTCGGTGTTAAACTGGATACCAAACCAGTTATTAAGCAAATTTCTGCCTGGCTCGAGGGTCAGGCAAACAGCAGGTAATGTGAATGAATAACCCTCTCCTAGAACGCCACGAACTGCCACCATTTGCAGACATCAAGGCGGAGCATATTGAGCCGGCAATGGATGAGATTCTGGCGGATAATCGCCGCGCCATTGAAGAGCTGTTGGCTCAAGAAGAAATTACCTGGGCGTCCTTTGCACGACCCATGGAAGAACTTGACGACCGACTACAACAGGCTTTCTCACCAGTTAGTCATATGAACTCAGTGGTAAATACCCCTGAGATTCGCGATGCCTACAATAAGGTGCTACCTAAACTGTCGGAATACAGCACGGAGCTGGGCCAGAATAAGGCTTTGTTTGATGCCTATTCCCTAATTAAAGAGCGTGAATATGACCAGCTTGACCAGGCAGAAAAGAAAGCCCTGGATAACGCTTTGCGAGATTTCAAGCTATCCGGGATTGACCTGCCGGATGCCGAAAAACGCCGTTTTGCTGAAATCTCGTCGCGTTTAAGCAGCCTCTCTAGTCAATTCAGCGACAATGTATTGGATGCCACCATGGCCTGGCAAAAACACATCGAGGATGTGGCTGAGTTAAAAGGTTTACCCCAGAGCGCGCTTGACCAGGCAGAACAAATGGCCAGGCAAAACGACAAGAGCGGGTATTTGTTTACTCTGGACTTCCCTAGCTACTTTCCCGTCATTACTTATGCGGAAAACCGCCAGTTGCGACAGGAAGCTTATGAAGCATTCACAACCCGGGCGTCTGATCAGGGTCCGAATGCAGGAGAGTTCAATAACACAGATGTCATCACCGAGATTATGACGCTGCGCCGCGAACTAGCGGAATTGTTAGGGTTTAACAACTATGCTGAGGTGTCATTAGCGCCGAAGATGGCAAAAGACCCTGATCAGGTGCTTGGCTTTTTGCGTGAGTTAGCGGAGAAATCTAAGCCTGCTGCCGAGCGTGAATTCGCAGAGATTTGCCAGTTTGCCCTGGATGAGTATGGCGCCTCGGAAATCGAAGCCTGGGATGTCAGTTTTTATGCTGAAAAGCTCAAAGAAAAGAAGTTCAGCATTAGTGAAGAAGAACTAAAGCCTTACTTTCCTGCGCCGCGAGTTGTTGAAGGCATGTTTGAAGTTGTGCACCGACTCTACGATGTGGAGATTAAAGAGAACACCGGGCTAGTCACCTGGCACAAAGACGTTCGCACTTTTGATATCCATAAAGGTGGGGAGTTGATCGCCCGATTCTATTTGGATTTATATGCCCGCCAGAACAAGCGCGGTGGCGCCTGGATGGCTGATTGCCGGGTTCGACGTATTGATGCCGAAGGCAAGCTGCAACTGCCGGTTGCGTTCCTGACCTGTAACTTCAGCAGTCCTGTTGGCGATAAGCCCGCGCTGCTAACCCATACTGAGGTGGTGACCTTGTTCCATGAATTTGGTCACGGTTTGCATCATATGATGACACGGATTTCTTGCAGTAGTGTTTCTGGTATTAATGGGGTTGCCTGGGACGCCGTGGAATTACCCAGTCAGTTTATGGAGAACTGGTGCTGGGAACCTGAAGCGCTGCAGTTTATCTCTGGTCATTATGAAACCGGTGAAAGCTTGCCTGCAGAAATGTTGGAGAAGCTACTAGCCGCGAAGACCTATCAGGCTGGAATGCAGACTGTCCGGCAGTTGGAGTTCGCCTTATTTGATTTCCGGCTGCACGTGGAGTTCGATGGTTCGGATAACCAGACCCAAAAGATTCTAGATGAGGTCCGTGAAGAAGTGGCTGTGATCGCCGCGCCTGCGACTAATCGTTTTCAAAACGGCTTCTCCCACATTTTTGGTGGTGGTTATGCGGCTGGCTATTACAGCTACAAGTGGGCTGAAGTGTTGTCGGCCGATGCCTTTGCGCGATTTAAGGAAGAAGGTATTTTCAATCGCCAAACCGGTGAACGGTTCCTCGAGACGGTGCTCGAGAATGGCGGTAGTGTGGATGCGATGGATCTGTTCGTGCAGTTCCGGGGTCGTGAGCCCGAAATCGAAGCACTATTGAAGCAAGATGGTATCCTCTGAGTTACCACCGCGCCCTGCTCGCAAACGATTTGTTGCAGGCGCGGTTTGCCCAAAATGTGGTCAGGTGGATAAGACCTATGTATTAGGCGACGGGCCGGACGCGGTTCGGGGTTGCAACAGTTGCGGTTTTACCGAGCGGCTCGGGGAAGCGGAAGCGCCAGCGGATCCCGCTGTGGTCGCGATCAAACTGCCCGAATAAGCAGACCTAGAGTAAACCTCCGGTCATACTGTATCCATACCTGGCAGCGAAGCTTTCGATGCATTGCCCCGTTAAACTTTGATTGCCCTGGCGCGCAGCGTCTACCTGGGTCTTATTTAAATTTGCCTCAATAATGCTCTTGGAGACTTTTGATTGTTGAATCAGGCTCTCTACAACTTTATCCAGGCGATTGGCGAAGTTATCACCAATAATTTCATGGACGATGAGGTTTGCCTCCATTAAGTTCAAGTGGCTCACCGGCGCGCCAATAAAAGCTTCCACCTTATCATCCAGCTCTTCCTGCATCCGGGCAAAGATGTAAGCGCCCTGGAGTAAAATCAAAAAGGCTTCCAGGGTTTCGTGGGTCTCACTGTGGCTAATTTCATCGCAGGCGGATTGCAGATAGTTCACCGCCAGACCCACATAAGGCTCGATAATGTCGCGAAGCTTAAGGGCTCTGGCGATCTCCTCGAGTTCAGTTGCTTGTCTGGGCACCAGGCGGATGTATTCTGTACAGAATGTCACCAACTGTTCAGGCTCGATGGTGTTTTCGGCACCGCCAAACAGGGCGGCGAGTCGTGCCCTTGACGGTTCTAAACCGCAACTTAGCTCGGCAGGCGCCAAATCACCGAGTAGCTGGTCAAGATTTTGCGATAGATTGCTGTCCATTACCGTGATTAGACGTGATTTCCCCTGCTTAGTCATCATTCTGGGTGATATAGTGCCCTTTTTTTTCACGAGAAAACCTCCACAAGCCGCGTGGAATAAGGATATAATTGTGCGCTTGCGAAATTTTGGGTGTCCCTGGGTGCCATTTCGTAAGGAATTTGAGGGGAGATTCTTTCTTTTCAGTGCGTTTCCTAGCCACCAGCCAGGGCGATATTAACGTCGTCAATGTGTTGCTAGAAAAGCCAGCTAAAGTTAGATACAGCATCAATAAATCTGCGTAACAGATGCAGCAAACAAACGCCTTTGAGTGGCAGTTCCTTTGGGGCTGCGGTTTGAAGACGAGAAAAGACAAATTTTTGGAGTTCATGGGATGGAAATAGGCAAGCAGCACAAGTGGTTAGTTGCTTTGTCACTGCTGTTTAGCGCGACCTACGCGCAGGCAGATTGGACAGTCAACATGCGCCAGGGTGTAACCGAGATCAGTCGTCAAGTTTACGACTTACACATGATGATTTTCTGGGTCTGCGTGGTTATTGGTGTGGTGGTTTTCGGGATTATGTTGATCTCGATGCTGATGCACCGAAAATCGCTAGGGGTTGAACCTGCAACCTTTCATGACAACACCACGATTGAGATCGCCTGGACTGTCATCCCTGTGCTGATCCTCGTGGGTATGGCGATTCCAGCCACTCAAACACTCAGCGCCATGTATGACACCGGCGATGCTGAAATCGATATCGAGGTACGGGGTTATCAATGGAAGTGGCAGTACACCTACCTAAATGATGATCCAGCCAAAGAGGTGAAGTTTATGAGCGCTATGCTCACGCCTCAGGAAGAGATTCAAAACCGCACGGACAAACGTGAACACTATCTGCTCGACGTCGATAACGAGCTGGTGATTCCTACCAATACACGAGTTCGATTCCTCATTACATCTGAAGACGTTATTCATTCCTGGTGGGTGCCTGATTTCGCGGTCAAGAAAGATGCCGTCCCAGGTTATGTCCATGAGGCCTGGACTGTAGTTGAAGAGCCAGGTGTTTATCGCGGCCAGTGTGCTGAGTTGTGCGGTAAAGACCACGGCTTTATGCCCGTGGTGGTGCGAGCTGTAGAGCGCGCTGAATATGACCAGTGGATGGCTGAGAAGCAACAAGAAGCCGAAGAAGTCTTTGCCATCGTTGGTAAAGAATGGAGCATGGAAGAGCTGATGGAAGAAGGCGAGCGGGTATACCTGCGCAACTGTGCGTCATGCCACCAGCCAAATGGCCAGGGCTTACCCCCGGCGTTCCCATCACTGGTTGGACAAGGCCTGGCGGTTGGTCCAATTCAAGAACACATCGATATTATCTTGTACGGTAAGGCCGGCACGGCGATGCAGGCTTTCGGTTCTCAGCTGAATGCGGCTGAAATAGCAGCGGTTACCACCTACGAAAGAAACGCCTGGGGCAACAACATGGGCGATATGGTGCAACCTAAGGTCATTAATGACCAATTAGCTGGCCAATAAGGAGAAAGACATGAGTGCAGTCATTGAACAACACCACGATGATCACGATCATCACGGCCCAGCCAAAGGTATTATGCGTTGGGTTTTAACCACCAATCACAAAGACATCGGCTCGATGTACCTGTGGTTCAGTTTTGCCATGTTTTTGCTCGGGGGTAGTTTCGCGCTCGTGATTCGTGCCGAGCTATTCCAGCCTGGTTTACAAATTGTTAACCCCGAGTTCTTCAACCAGATGACCACTATGCATGGTCTTATCATGGTATTTGGTGCGGTGATGCCGGCCTTTGTGGGTTTGGCAAACTGGTTAGTACCGATGATGATTGGCGCGCCTGACATGGCTCTGCCGAGAATGAACAACTATAGCTTCTGGATCCTGCCATTTGCTTTCAGCATGTTAGCCAGTACGCTGCTGATGGAAGGCGGTGCACCTAACTTTGGCTGGACCTTCTATGCGCCTCTGTCCACAGACTACGGCCCACCCAGCACCACGTTCTTTATTTTTGCGGTTCACTTAATGGGTGTTTCATCCATTATGGGTTCAATTAACGTTATCGTGACGATCCTCAACATGCGTGCCCCTGGCATGACCTTGATGCAAATGCCTCTGTTCGTTTGGACCTGGCTGATTACCGCTTACTTGTTGATCGCTGTAATGCCAGTACTTGCTGGTGTTGTGACCATGATGTTGATGGACATTCACTTCGGTACCGCGTTCTTCAACGCTGGTGGCGGCGGTGACCCGGTCTTGTTCCAGCACGTGTTCTGGTTCTTCGGCCACCCTGAGGTATACATTATGATCCTGCCGGCGTTTGGTATTGTGTCGGCGATTATCCCGACTTTCGCTCGCAAGCGTCTGTTTGGCTATGCTTCCATGGTGTACGCAACCGCATCTATTGCGTTCTTATCTTTCATCGTTTGGGCTCACCACATGTTCACAGTGGGCATGCCTTTAGCGGGTGAACTCTACTTTATGTATGCCACCATGCTGATTGCGGTTCCAACTGGTGTGAAGGTGTTCAACTGGATTGCCACCATGTGGCAAGGTGCGATGACTTTCGAAACACCGATGCTATTTGCCATCGCGTTTGTGATTTTGTTCACCATTGGTGGTTTGTCTGGTTTGATGTTGGCGATTGCGCCTGCTGACTTCCAGTATCACGATACCTATTTTGTGGTTGCTCACTTCCATTACGTTCTGGTGCCTGGTGCCGTGTTCTCTATTATGGCGGCGGTCTACTACTGGATTCCAAAATGGACCGGCAACATGTACGACGAGACCCTGGGTAAAGTGCACTTCTGGCTGTCGTTTATCGGCGTCAACGTGCTCTTCTTCCCCCAGCATTTCATCGGTCTTGCTGGTATGCCCCGTCGTATTCCTGACTACGCTTTGCAATTCACTGACTACAATATGATTTCTACCGTAGGTGCATTTATCTTCGGCTTTAGTCAGTTACTCTTCTTGTTCATTGTTGTGAAGACAGTGTTTGGTGGCAAGAAAGCGACAGCCCAGGTCTGGGAAGGTGCTCACGGTTTGGAATGGACGGTTCCATCTCCTGCGCCGTACCACACCTTCTCTACTCCACCGAAAATTAGTTCTGCTGAAGCACACGGTTAAGCTATGAGCACTCAGCAGCAAACAGGAGATGCAGCGAAGACAGCCTTAAAGTTGGTTGTCGTCGTTGTGGGTATGTTTGGCTTTGGTTTTGCGCTGGTACCCCTGTACGACTTGATTTGTGATGTCACTGGTCTCAACGGCAAAACTGGAGACCAGTACACCGCAGTTGAAACCCAGGTGGTAGACGAAGAAAGGTCGGTTAAGATCCAGTTCATTGCTAACAATAATGCAGGTATGCCCTGGGAGTTTCGTCCGGTAGTACGTACTATGGAAGTCACGCCCGGCAAAATGTACGAGACCAACTTTTTTGTGCGCAATCCTGCAGCTGAAACCATTACTGCTCAAGCGGTACCGAGCGTTGCCCCATTTGTGGCCGCTCAGTACCTGCACAAAACAGAATGTTTTTGTTTTGAACAACAGGAATTGTTAGCAGGCGAATCCATGGATATGCCGCTACGATTTATTGTGGATGCCTCGTTGCCGAAAGACGTATCGACGCTAACACTGTCCTACACCATTTTTGATATTACAGACCAGCTGGCCTCGGCTAACTAGTCGAGACAATACTAACGGAGAAAGCCATGTCTACAGCTCATTCAAGCACTGGGGACGAAAATTACGAGACGTATTACGTCCCCCACGACAGCAAGCTACCTATTTTTGCCTCGATCGGTATCTTCCTCACCGTATACGGTATGGGGCAGATGATGGTTGATATGACCTATGGTGCTGAGAGCTCCATTGGCGGCTATATATTACTGTTTGGTGGCCTGGTTATGGGAACCACCTTATTCAACTGGTTTAAGGCTGTGATTGAAGAAAATCACGCGAATCTGTACAGCGCCCAGATGAACCGATCTTTTGTCTGGGGGATGAGCTGGTTCATCTTCTCCGAGGTGATGTTCTTTGCGGCATTCTTTGGCGCCCTCTTCTACGTTCGCATGTTCTCAATTGAGTGGCTTGCTGGTGAAGGTAATCGTGGTCCTTCCGATATGTTGTGGCCAAACTTTGTTGCTGAATGGCCGCTGCTTAACACGCCTGATCCAGAGCGTTTTCCTGGAGCAAATCAGTCCATGGGAGCCTGGGGTTTACCTCTTTGGAACACCATTATCTTGATTGCCTCTAGTGTCACCGTAACCATTGCTCATCATGGCATCAATGAGGGTAA
>JBKAGC010000040.1:0-19655 GCA_046290215.1 Pseudomonadales bacterium
CTGGATGAGAACACTGCCATATCACTGGCTGCGGATTTCGCCATGCGAGCAAGGCGGAGCGCCTCTTCTGGTTCTTCGTCCACAGCGCAGGCCGCGTTGTAAGTTAACGACTTGGCACTATCAATGGCTAGCATGACGTTGACCAGCGGGTGCTTAACCGCCTGGAAAAAGCCCAGTGGACGTTCAAACTGAACGCGAGTCTTGGCGTATTCTGTGGTGGTTTGCAGCAGCCATTCACCGCTACCAATCATGTCTGCTGAGGTAATACAGAGGATAGCTGGTAGGGCATTTTCCAGGGCTTTTGCACCGTCTGTTTCCAGCAGTTCTGCATCTGCACCATTAAACTCAATATGCGCCTGATCACGGGTCAGGTCGATAATGCCATCAGCGTGGATCGTCACATTGTCAGCCGCCGGATCGACCCGGTACAAGCTAACGCCCTGGCTAGTTTTGGCTGAGACGATGAGAACATCCGCTTTTTGCGCGTCCTGTACGAAATATGCAGTTCCGCTCAGCTTACCGCCACTTTCGGTGACGTCAGTGTCGGCGGCTTCCCACGAACCTTTCTCGTTAGTAACTGCTAGAGTAGCAGATGTACCAGCAGCGATTTCACCAAGTAGTGTTGTCGCTGCGTCGGATTGGCATTCCCGGGCAACAAAGGTCGCATTGAATGTCGCAATGAGTGGCGATGGAAACGCGGCTTTACCAGCTTCCTCCGCCAGCGCCACGGCAGCAACCACGGGCATTCCCACGCCGCCGGCAGCCTCGGGTACGCAAACAGCAGTCCAACCGAGTTCAGTAATTTGTTGCCATAAACCTTTGTCCCAAATGCTTTCTACTGGGCGATGAATATCTGAGTTGTCTGCAACCTGGGCGTGAATTTTTTCTGGGCCGCAGTTGTCAGCGAAAAATTTGCGGGCGGAATCCCGCAGCATGGCCTCGTCTTCACCAAAGCCGAAGTTTTTTGATTGTGTCATGTTCTGCTCCTGGCAATGGGTTACTTGGATTTAGGCAGGCCAAGGACCCGCTCACCGAGAATGTTTCGTTGCACTTCGTTGGCGCCTGCAGCGATGGTGACACCAAAGCTATTCATGTAGGCCAACTGCCACTGACCACCCGCCGGTGCGTTTTCATCGTTAACGTAAAGGCTGCTCGCAGCACCTTCAATTTCGTACGCAAGCTGCGCAATATCCTGGCTCATTTCGGTGGCAACCAGCTTGTACTGCAGCGGTATACGCATCGGATGGTCGTTTAATGACTGCACACCAATGCGGCGCTGATTTTGACGGAAGCCCTCCTGGCGGATCATCAATTGCATGATCTGATCACGGATGGCACCGTCATCAGCAGCACTTTTACCATTACGGTAAGACTCTTTGGCCAGAGCAATTAGCGCTGCGGCACTGCCAATGGCCGGACCTTGTTCTTTCTCGTTGACCATGCCGCCAGCAGATGGGGTTACCAGAGGACCAGCGCCACGTTCGTGGGCCAGGGTAGTCATGGCAACTTTCCAACCAGCGCCTACATCGTCAAGGCGATACTTGTCTTCCACCACGAGGTCTTCAAAAATTACCTCGTTAAAACCCGTTTCGCCGGTCATTTTAATCAGCGGTCGTACCGTCACGCCTTTACCCAGGGCGGACTTGATAGGCACCACAAAGTAAGACAAACCATTGTACTTATCATCTTTAGAAGTTCGGCAAAGTAGAATCATCCAACTGGCGAAGTGCGCCAGGGAAGTCCAAACCTTATGACCGTTGATCACCCAGCTATCGCCTTCTTTGCGGGCAAAAGTTTGTTGGTTAGCAAGGTCACTACCTGCGCCTGGTTCACTAAAACCCTGGCACCAGATTTCTTCGCCAGATAAGAGTTTTGGCAATAGTTCCTGCTTCACATCATCGCGGCCGTGGAAGTACACAGTTGGTGCTGCCATGCCGAGACCAATGATGTTAGGGAAAAACGGTGTCTTCGCGCGTTGCATTTCCTGGTTGGCAATAGCCTGGCAGTTTTCACGACCGCCACCGCCGGATTCAACACTATAGTCAGCACCTACCAGACCAGCGTCATAGGCGGATTTTTGCCACTTCTGCAGCCACTCAAGGGCGGCTGGGTCGCTTAGTTCGAGCGCACCCTGGGGAATGTGCACCGGGGGCTGGCCCGGGTGGTTTTCGGCTAACCACTTCTGGCAGTGGGCGCGGAACTCCGCCTGTTCTGGCGTGTCCTTGGCTTGTTCAGACATGAATTTCTCCTGAGTCGTGTGTTAAATCGGATCGGTCCATGTTGTACATGATCTCGCACTGCAAAAAAAGAGCCCGACTGGACAAACCCACTATTCGCTGAACCTCGTGATATATTCCAGTAAAGCAAGGGAATTAAGCGCTGATCGCCAGCAACTTGAGGGGGATACAAGATGGAAAAGCACCATACATTTTGCCGGGTTTGTGAACCTTCCTGTGCACTTGTTGCAGAGGTGGACCAAGGAGAGATCGTGTCTCTGAAACCGGACCGGGATCATCCGGTGACCAAAGGGTTTGCCTGTCATAAGGGGCTTGCAACCCTGGATATCCATAAAGATCCGGATCGTTTGATGTATCCTCAGGTAAAAACTGCCGATGGTTTCGCCAGGGTGAGCTGGGATGAAGCAGCGAAAGGTGTTGCCGAACGCCTCAAGGCCATTAAGGATAAGTATGGCAGTAAGGCGATAGCGTCTTATACCGGCAACCCGTTGGCCTTCAACGCCCTGGCAGGTCCTGCCATCGGGTCTTTTTTAGTCAAGAATGAAATCCGTTCCAACTTTAGCTCTGGTACCCAGGATTGCACCAATAAATTTGCTGGCAGTGAGGCCATGTTTGGCAGCAGCACTATTCATCCCATTCCTGATATTGAACATACCGATTTTCTCCTGGCCTTTGGCGCTAATCCGCGCATTTCACACATGAGCTTTATATCTATTGCTGACCCGGTGAAAGCCCTTCGTGATGCGGAGAAACGCGGCGCCAAACTGCGCTTTGTTGATCCCCGCGTCAACGAGACCATTAAGGGCATTGGCGAGATCGTTCAGGTGAATCCAGATACGGATGTGTATTTGATGGCTGCGCTACTCAATCATCTAGATACGAGCGGTCAATTTGATGAAGCGTATCTGAACGAACACGCGGATCGGGTCACGGAACTGCGCGCTTTCATTAAGGACTACTCACCGGATGAGGTTGCTGAGGTGGTGGGTATCAGTGCCGATGAAATTCGCCAGCTTGCTGACGATTTTGCCGCGGCGCCGAGCGCGGCAGTGTATATGTCAACCGGCGTGAACATGGGCCGCCAGGGTACCATCGCTTACTGGTTGATGTTTATGCTGAGTGTTTGCACCGGCAATTTTGATCAACGTGGTGGTAACTATTATGGCCGTGGTTTTTATCCCGCGGCGAAAGCGGGCCGGGTGGATGACCGTTCGCCGTTTTTTGATAGTGAGTTTGGCGAGTTGCGGACCATTCGCGGTTCGCTACCGGGTAACCTGATGGCGGATATGATCGAGTCAGAACAAAACCCGATCAAAGCTATGGTCGTCATATCCGGCAATCCCCTGATCTCCGTGGGTAACAGCAAACGCCTAAAAGAAGCCTTTGAAAAGCTTGAGTTCCTGCTGGTGATCGACATTTATCCTAATGCCACCGCGCAGATCGCCGATTATGTGCTGCCTGCCACGGATATGTATGAGCGCGAAGACATCAACATGTGCGGCTTAGGTATGCAGAATCAGCCGTTTGTTCAATACACCAATTACATTGTGCCGCCCAAAGCCGAGCGCCGTCCGGAATGGTGGATTCTTGGCAAAATTGAACAAGCGCAAGGTTTTGATTCTGTGCTGGATAATCTTGATGAAACCAATCTGTTTGGCCGTCTCGACCATATGCTGAAACATTCAGATACCAGCGTTGAGAACTTGAAAGACCGTGCCCACCAGACAGCAGTGTTAGATCGTAATCTACCTGGTAACTTCTTCGACAATTGGATTCAAACCGAATCTGGTCGGGTCAATTGTTGCCCGCCGCTCTTTGCTGAGGCCATGGAACGGTGCGGTGAAATTTTTGCGGAACTAAGAGACAACGAACAGCCACTCAAGCTGATTTCAAGGCGCACCAACTATATGGTGAACTCCTGGTTCCATAATGTTGAGTCTTTGAAACGAGCGAAACATCAGAACAATCCTTTGTATATGCACCCGGATGATGCCCGCGCACGGAATCTTGGTGATGGCTCTGTAGTGCGTATCCATAATGACTGGGGTGACATTCAGTCAGTGGTTAGCCTGGATGAGGACCTAAAACCCGGGACGGTTGCCATGACCCACGGTTGGGGCCACCAGAATACGGGGATGAATGTTGCCAGGCGCTATCCCGGCACGAATGCGAATGAGCTGTTGCCGTCCGGCCCAGGTAGCTATGAGAAACTGAGCAACCAGGCGTTTATGACCGGCGTCCCGGTTGAAGTTGAGGCGGGTTAGATCGCAAAGCGGCTTAGTCCAGGGTGCGATTATAGGCCGGCAAGGTCCAGCCGAATGCCATGGCGCCGCCGCGTAAAATAAATGCGGCAGCACCAGCAATCAGAGCGCTAATAAAAGCTTCCACGCCAAAGTGCACCAGTGTGACATGGGTGATAGCACCGGTAAGGGCAGCGGTGATGTATATCTCGCGCCTTAATAGTACGGTTGGTTCGTGACTCACCACGTCGCGGATGATGCCACCGAAGGTTGCTGTCATCACACCGGTGACAATGGCGACGATTTCCTCAGCGCCAGATTTTAGGCCAATTTGCGCGCCCAGCACGGCATAGGCGGCAAGCCCAATAGCATCGAGCCAGAGCAGTAATTTGTAGCGATGATTTACTGTTCGTGCAGCGAAATACATAAACACCGCAGTACCACCGCAAACCAGCAGGTTGGTGCTGTCGCGTACCCAGAATACTGGCGTTAAACCAAGAATAAGATCTCGCAGGGTGCCGCCGCCGATGCCGGTGATGGAAGCCAGGAACAAAAAGCCAATAATGTCCATGCGTTTCTTCGCCGCAGCCAGTGCGCCGGTAGCGGCAAACACCGCAACACCGGCGTAATCTAAATACTGAAACGCGATTGTGACTTCCATGGATTTCGAGCCGCTTTATAAATTTGCGGCGAAAAATTCCAGGGTCCGCGACCTGGCGAGTGTTGCTGCGGCTTCATCATAACTGTCCCGATTATCGCAGTTGAAACCGTGGTCAGCACTGTACAGATGCACTGCCACGTCGGGATGAGCATCGCGAATTTTCTCTACATCGCTCACGGGAATGTGTGCGTCTTGATCCCCAAAATGCAGCATGGTGGGAACCTTCGGTTGTAGGTCGTTCATGCCAGCGATACCGCCCCCATAATAGCCGGATACGCAGTTTAAGCCCGCCAGGTGTGCAGCGCTAAGCCAACAAATCAAACCGCCAAAGCAGTAACCTACCATCGCTACCTTTCCTTGCTGACCAGCAAAGTCCACGGCGGCCTGAACGTCAATTAAGGTTTTCTCCATGTCTAATTTTTTCCGTGCGAAGGTGACACCCTGGGTCATGCCATCGGCATCATAGCCAAGCTCAACGCCCCGTTCGGCACGGTCAAACAGGGCTGGCGCGATAGCGCGATAACCATCTGCCGCATAGCCGTCACACACCTCGCGGATATGGGCGTTGACGCCAAAAATCTCCTGGATGACTACCACCTGACTTTTTGCGTTACCGTTTGGCTCTGCAACGTAAGCGTCCAATGTAAAGCCATCTGCCGCGGTTAACTGAATAGTGTTGCCCATGCTGCTTCCCTCACGAGTAAGTTTCCTTGCAGTGTAAAGCCAGCGATGGCTTGAAGGCTAGGGGACGTGGCAACCAAACTGCGATTGCTTTATTGTCGATCTCTATGACAGAACAAATCAAACTCGGTCTGATTGCAGACACTCACATGCCCGGCGCCATCGAGAGTCTTTGGCCGCAGGTGACCGAGGCTTTCGCTGACGCTGATGCCATTCTCCATGCCGGTGATTTGCACACCTTGGATGTGGTGGACGAGTTATGTGAAATTGCCCCGACCTACGTGGCTGCCGGTAATGGTGACGTGGGGATTGTCGATAGTCGCTTGCAAGATACCTGGTTGTTGGAGTTTGCTGGCGTCAAGATTGGCATGATTCACCACTTTCCATCACCAGCGCGGAAATCCCCAGAAATCATCAACAAACGGGTGGCGCGGCATTTTCCAGAAAACCCGGAAATCGTCATTTTTGGCCATACCCACTTTGAAGGTGTGTACGAATTAGATCAGTTACTGTGCATTAACCCGGGTTCTCCCACCTTGCCACGCAACCAGTCGCTGCGCATGGGGACCATCGGCGAGCTACTGATCAGTCCTGCGGAAATTACTGTGCGCATACACCAAATTACTGAACAAGGCCTGGATCCGCACGGTGAAATTGAGCATCTAACCATTCAGCGCGACTAGTTAACGTACCAATCAATCGTTTTTCTGGAATAACCGATTTCAGTGGTTGAGACCGCTTATTTTGGCTGTTATGGGTGCTACTAATGGACATAGATAAGTTGGGCTTAGGTTGCACATTGAGCGACCCTGTGGCAGTTTGATTGCCTCAAAATCTTACGCGGAAACAACGTGTTACTAGACTTACACACCCACTCAATTAAATCTGATGACGGCCGGGCGAAGGTAGAAAATTATTGCCAGTGGATCAAAGCCAAGTCCATCCCCATCGATGGTTTTGTTCTCACTGAACATCGTCAATTCGACGATGAGTCCGACTATTCCGAACTGGCGACAAAGTTTGGCCTGACTATTTTGAAAGCCAGCGAAGTAGAGACTGAATACGGTCACGTGCTGGTTTATGGGGTCACGCCAGAACTGCAAGCACGCTTCGATTTTTCTAATACCCATCTTGAACTGGCGACGGTGCTGCAAGAATCAAAAGACCATGGTGCAGTGGCAGTGCCTTGCCATCCTGGTCGGCCCAAGGTAGGCATGTTTGCGCACACAGAAGCCCTGGGGATCCCAGAGGGTGTAACCATTGTTGAGATTTACAATGGCGGTAGTCGCGATCAGGAAGATCAAATAGCGATCGATAATGCAGCGGAGCTTGGATATCGCGGCATTGGTGGCAGTGATTCACATATCGTCAGCCACATTGGCCGCTGCGCGACCCGCTTTGAAAACGATATTGCCAGCATGGATGACCTGGTGGCGGCGTTAAAAGCTGGTGCTTTTGAAGCAGTGAATCTCAAGACAGCAAGTTAACAAGACAAAAAAGGGGAAGCCTGTGGATCAGGATATTGAGAAGCTGCGTGAGCAGTACTTGAATCAGGACTTTGATGAAAAGACCTTTGAAGTTAAGGCCGAGGTCACCAAAGAATATGCCCGGTTGTGCGGCGAAACTGCTGCCAGATTTTTGGATGAGAACGATCCGGATTTTCAGGCACCGCCTACTTATGTGGCGAGTCTTTCTGGGCGACGTGCGCTGCCAAAAGACTTTCCTAGTTTTGGTATTGGTATGGACGCGGGTAAAGGCGTTGAGTGTTTACGACCGGTACGTCCAGGTACGACCATTACCGGCCGTACCCACTTACATGATATTTATACCAAAACCGGTCGATCTGGACGGATGATTTTTACCGTGTCGCGCATCGAATTTTATGACGAAGAAGGTAACCATTTAGCCAATTCAGACAGTCGTGTCGTGATGCGGGAGAAAAGCTAATGCCTGTAGAAACTTTGAGTGATGTGGAATTTGGTGAGGACTTGCCGGCATTTACCCCGGATACGTCGTTAGAAACCGTTAAGGAGTTCGCGGCTCTAGTAGGGTGGGGTGGTGCGCGCTTTAGCGATCATGAAGCCGCGCGTAAAGAAGGCCTACCCGGTGCCATGGTGCCCGGCATTTTAAGTCAGGGTTACCTGGTGGCGATGATTCACAACTGGGCCCCCAGTGCTGAAATTGACAAAATTGATACCGTGTTTCGCGCGCCCGTCATTGCCGATGATAAGCATCAAATCACTGGAGTGGTTACCGACATCGATGAAGATCAGCATCTGGTTGAAATCGATATTACCGTCACCAACGAGAAAGGTGAGACGCGAGTATTTGGTACCGCGACCGTCAAAATATAATCGCTGGACGTTAGTCTAAGAGCTTGCGGCGCAGTTCGGTGATTTCCGGCTGCCCCAGGCCCACTTCCTCAAGATAGCCATGCATGTCACCAAAGTGCTCATGAATGTATATTGCCGCACAAGGTAATCACGTTGTACGCCAGCCACAGCCTCAAGGTCAGCGTCCGTAACAATACCGCCATAGTTTTCTTCGAAGCGGGGTTTCATGGCGAGAAACAGTTCTTCAGCGGCGTTGGTGAGTAAGTAGTCGTCGAAAATATGCTCCTCTGCCACACCTAACGCTGACAGGATTACCGCTGCGCCAAACCCGGTGCGATCTTTGCCGGCGGTACAGTGCAAGAGAAAGCCCTTGTCAGTTTCCAGTAGTTCTTTAACCAGGGCTTTATATTCGGCGGTGTGGTCCCGGGCAATTTCACAAGTGATGTTGCGCATAAAGTCGATGCGGTGCTGGGTCGTCATGTCTGGATTGGAAAAACTTGCACGCAAATCTGGTGAGCTACCGGGTGCGATAGGGATGTGAACCCGGCAGTGGAAAGGGGCATCCTCCGGGGTGGGTGCGCCCTCTACCTCATCATCGCGACGTAGATCGCAAATAACGCCAATATCCAGGTTGGCGAACTCATCGCGACCTGACTCACCGATACCCGTGAGCATACCGCAACGGAACAGTTTGCCGGTTTTGATTTTGCGCCCGGACTCGGTTTCGTAGCCGCCAAAGTCACGAAAGTTCAGGGAGCCAGGAATGGGCACAAAGCGAGGATCGCGCGTCATGGTGATTACCTATTGAGCTGTTTGGTCGCAACCCACAGTTTAGAAAGCTTTGGTTAAGTTCAGACTGTGGGTTGCGTTAATGTCTGAGGCAAATCCTCAGAATCTATTTTCAGGTGGGACTCTCATAGCCTAGGCTGGCTTAAACAGAGGAATACTTAATTCCTCATGTTCTTCCCAGTGTAATTGTAGCTTCATGCCAATTTCCACGTCCTCCGGCGCCACATCTGTGACGTTAGAGAGGATTCTCGGTCCTTCCTCCAGGTCGATCCAGGCAACCACATAGGGCACGAGATTGCGGAAAAAAGGGTGGTAGCTCTGGCGCACGACGCTGTAGCTATACAGGGTGGCGTTCCCTGAGGCGACCTTCCATTCTAAATTGTTGTTGGTGCTGGCAGTGGAATGACGGCGCGGATAGAAAATCACTTCGCCTGTGTCTTTACACTGCTGATAACGAAATTCTTTCTCTTTGGTGCCAGCCCAAAAATCCCTGGTATCAAACTCATCCACTCTGGGTAGCGGTCTGGTGGGTACTTTCTTCTCTGCTTCACTCATTAGTCTGCTCCCAAAATAATTGTGCCAGCGGCGTGACGGCTACCTAACATACCGCCATTACCATGTGCCACGGCGAGTTTTGCGCCGTCTACTTGTGAAGTGGATTCGCCGCGCAACTGACGCGCGGCTTCGATCAGCAAGAAGATCCCGCGCATACCCGGATGGTTCGATGATAAACCACCACCGTCAGTATTTAGTGCTGGACCGCCAGGCTGGTCAAAGCGGAGTTTGCCGTCCTCCACCCAACTGCCGCCTTCACCTTTTTTGCAAAAACCAAGGTCCTCCAGCAGTGCCAGTACGGTGATGCTAAAAGAATCGTAAATCATCGCGATGTCCATCTCTGCTGGGGTCACACCAGCCTCGGCAAAAGCAATGGGTCCTGATTGGGCTGCAGCGCTCGTGGTGATGTCGCCGCCGTTTTCTGGGTATTTGGTGGCCTCACCACTACCTAGAATCCAAACCGGTGGTTTTTTACAATTGCGCGCAACTTCTGGTGCGGCAATCACCACAGCGCCACCACCGTCGGAAATCATGCAGCATTC
This sequence comes from Pseudomonadales bacterium, assembly GCA_046290215.1. Classification (GTDB taxonomy): domain Bacteria; phylum Pseudomonadota; class Gammaproteobacteria; order Pseudomonadales; family Azotimanducaceae; genus JAHRVQ01. The sequence continues at coordinate 10,039 of JBKAGC010000040.1, forward strand.
TAGCAAGTGCAGCGGGTCAGCAATCATGCGGGAATTCACAACATCATCAATAGTAGTCTCGCGAATGTCGAGAAACTCCAGGTCTTCCATCGCTTGCACCGCTTCGGGATTACGCATGGCGTGATAACGAGTCGCGGTGGAAATTTCTGCTAACTGCCGGGAAGTTGTGCCGTATTCAAACATATGCCGCTTCGCCACCATGGCGTAGTTAGCAATTAGAGTTTGTCCGGCGAACGCGTCCATGTTCTCGGCAGGGTGCATACTGCCAGCCCCGCGGCCGCCAACGCCAATAGCCCGGGCGTTACTGTGTGCAGTTGAGCCATAAGTGAGTAACGCGACCTTACACTTGCCCGCGGCAATGTCGCGCTTGGCATGGGCAGCATGGAATTCGTAAGAACTGCCGCCCACATTGGTGGTGTCGATCACGCTTGGTTTGAGACCAAAATATTCAGAAATGGTCAGGCCGTTCATGGCGCCGCCACCTTCACCGGCATCATACACGCCATCCACATCTGCCCAGCTTAATCCGGCGTCTTCTAGCGCCTTGGCGGCGCATTCTGCCTTCATTTGCAGTGGGCTGATTTCGCCTTCCACATCCCGCGATGGGTACTCATATATGCCGACTATTGCCGCGTCTCGTTGGCTCATCTATTTGTTCTCATTAGGTTATTTGTATTCGAGTCTACCGAAACATGCATGCCATTGCATGGCGCTCAAAATGGTTTATGACGAGCAATAAACATGCATTTTCAGCATACCTGTGGCAGATTGCTTGCTGTGCTGGCGAAATCGTCAAGATCAGCGGGGTTCTATCAAAACCCTTGCCATAAATGTTTAAAACAGTGGGACAAACTATGAAGGTTATCTGCCTCACCGGGGGAATTGCGTCAGGTAAATCCACGGCATCAGAGTTTCTAGGGAGCAAAGGCGCGACCATTATTGATGCCGATAAGCTCGGTCATCGGGTATACGACACCGGTACCCAGGGTTTTCTCAAAGTCATAGAAGCGTTCGGCGATGATATCTTGAATGGGGAGAATCAGATCGATCGCAAAGTCCTGGGTAGTAAGGTGTTTGGTGATCCGGGTGGGTTAAAAAAACTCACGGACATTGTCTGGCCCGAGATCCGTCGTTTGGCGGAACTAGAGATCGATAGTTTGAAGATTCTTGAGCCGGATGGTGTGGTTGTTCTGGAAGCCGCGGTGTTATTTGAAGCGGGCTGGGAAGATATCGGCGATGAAATCTGGGTGGCCGTGGTAGATCAGGACATCGCCATAGCGCGCGCCATGGCCCGCGACGGCTTAGAACGGGAAGCTGTAGAAAAGCGCATCGAGGCGCAGCTAAGTAATGCCGAGAGAATCGCCAAGGCGGACGTGGTCATCGAAAACAACGGCACTTTAGAAGAGATGATCCAGCAGCTAGAAGCAGCCTGGTTAAAGTCTGCTCCTGCTGCCTGAAAGCGAAAGGCTGCGCAGTGAAAAGAGAATCAGCACCCGCTAGGGTACAAAACCCTCGTTATAGTTCTCTGCGCCTTCTCGCTTGATATCCTCAAGCCAGCCACCTTGATAAGGCCAGGCCTCAGGGTTTTCAGGGTTTGGCCCTTGCCAGAACCTTGCCAATGGGCCTTCACCGACTTTTTCCAGTGACCATGCCTGACGCCGGAAGGTCCAACTGTCTGGCACCAGTTCATGGGCGGCGCGAAAGTGCTTGATGGCAAGCTCGTGTTGTCCCTGAATTTCTAACTCACTGGCCAACTCAAAATGAGCGTGACCTAACGCGCTGTTTTCATCCCTGGGTCTAGAACGTTCAATGACTTTCTCTGGCGACATGGCAAAGTCGCTAGCAGCGCCTTTGTTTACCCAGTCGCGTAAAGCTGCGTGATATTCCGCGGCATGATTAGGAATCTTCGCTGCCTCGGTCATCATCTCGATCATACGCTGGGGGATTTCGCTGGGAATCTCCATGTTGGTGCCGCCAACCCCTTCTCCCTCGGGCTTCGGCGGTGCTGGAGCAGCTTCTGCTGGGCGCACGATCATGCCGTTTTCATCTATCCACACACTCATGGGAATATTCACAACACCGAACAAATCCGCCATGACATGATGCTGGTCGATTAAGGCGGGGTGCTGTGGGTGGGCCGCTTCAATGTAAGCGCGACACCCTTCAGCGCCCAGAGTGTCTAGTCCAACGGTCACTAGCTCAAAGTTTTGGTCTTTAAATTCTTCTCGCAAGTTCTGCCACACGGGCAGATCAGCTGAGCAGCCTCAGTAGGGTGCCCAGGCGTAGACCAGTACTTTCTTGCCCTTCAAGCTTGATAGCTTAAAAAGATTGCCATCCAGGTCGGGTAACTCTAGTTCCGGCGCCTCAGCGCTTAGCAAAGCGCGGCCACCAATGGATTCGGGGCCCAGCGCCCAGAGGTTCGCTTCAGGCTCTGCCACCAATGGTAAATTCATAGCTTTCGCGGTAGCGCTCACATCCACTTTGTCCGCCGGGGCCTCGGGGATCGGGATACAAATATCGCCCTTGCAGGCGCCCTCTGGTTTGAGTTGCCAGCCAGTTCCGGCTTCAAACTCAGCTTTTGAAACTTCCAGGGACTTTAGCAGCATGGCGTGCTCCGTTGTGTTTTAGCAATGCTAACGCAGGCTTAAGCCGAATTGCCAGCAGGCTGCCCCGGGCGCTTCAGCAGCCAGATCAATGCCAGAGTCGACACAACACCGGCACTGGTGGCGAACAATCCGCTGGCGGGGGAATAACCGAGCAGGACAAGCAGGGTAACGATGATGCCAAAGCCCGTGCCGACGCTTGTCACGGCGAGGATCGCCGAGGAACGTTCGTCAACGGGGCGCGTGAACAGAAGTACAAATAAATAGATCGGTACCAACCAATAAAAAAAGAAGGCGCTATGTAGCCAGGGTGCTATGCGAGTACGTTCATAACGAACCTTCAGTTGTTCGTCAATTTGCAGCTCCCAGAGTTGGTCGTTGTAAAGCGCCGCACGCACCGTTTGAGTTTCACTTACCTCGCTACAACCGTGAACTTGAAAGTGGCGCTCACCGGCTGGCGTTAAAACCGTAATTTGTTGCCTTTCACTTAACCAGTTGGCGTCGCAGCTCAGCACGACGTTGCTTGAACCGAATGTCTCAAGTTCTGCTATTTCAGGCGCCGTGGTATAAGCCAAATAGGCGTAAGTCACTCCGCTAACAAAGGCCAGCAAAAATGCCGCGTTGATCAAGTGGTCGGATTTCATACACAGTCCACAGTTTCTCTTTAGCATGCCTGATCAGAAGCTATTTCGCTGTAGGACATTCGCCATTCGGCAATCTGGTTCGCGAACAGCTCTTCAGCTACAATGCGCGCTTGTTTTTTCGGCCCAGTTGTCAATCGTGGAAACCAACGCCCTCAATAGCAAAATCAAAGACCTCGCAGAGCGCACCGGCGTTCTTAGGGGGTACCTTTGACTATGACGTAAAGAAAGAACGCCTCACCGAGGTGGAGCTAGAGCTCGCCGATTCTAAAGTCTGGGACGATCCAGAAACCGCACAAAAATTAGGTAAAGAACGCTCCACACTGGAAGCTGTGGTGGCCACCATCGATCAGCTTGAAACGGGGCTTGATGACGCGCGCACGCTCATTGAAATGGCTGAGGAAGAAGATGATGCGGATTTGCTCGATGATGTGGAAGCAGAAATCACGAGCTTAAGCACTGAACTTGAAAAGCTAGAGTTCCGCCGGATGTTCTCTGGCGAAATGGATGCCAATAGTGCTTACCTGGATATTCAAGCGGGTTCTGGTGGAACTGAGGCCCAGGACTGGGCCGAGATGCTGCTGCGCATGTATTTGCGCTGGGGAGAGGCGAAGGGTTTCAAAACAGAAATCATCGAGGCCTCGGAAGGGGATGTAGCCGGTATCAAAGGTGCAACCGTGCACTTCGAAGGTGACTTTGCTTTTGGTTGGCTGCGCACAGAAACCGGCGTGCATCGGTTGGTGCGGAAGTCGCCGTTCGACTCGGGCAATCGACGCCATACTTCATTCGCCTCGGTGTTTGCCTCACCTGAGTTAGATGATGACATTGAGATCGAAATCGATATGAATGAAGTCCGGGTGGATACCTACCGCGCCAGTGGTGCCGGTGGCCAGCACGTCAACAAAACCGATTCCGCCATTCGATTGACCCACGAGCCCACGGGTATCGTGGTGCAGTGTCAGAATCAGCGTTCACAGCATAAGAATCGCGACCAGGCCATGAAGCAGCTCAAAGCCAAGCTGTATGAAATGGAAGATCAAAAGCGCAAGGCAGAAATGCAAGAAGTGGAAGAGAACAAGTCGGATATCGGCTGGGGCAGCCAGATTCGCTCTTACGTATTAGACTCGGGACGCATTAAGGATTTGCGTACTAACGTTGAAACCTCAAATACCCAGGCGGTGCTGGATGGCAGTCTGGATCAATTTATCGAAGCCAGTTTAAAGCAAGGTTTGTAATATGGCAGAAGAAAACAGTCCTGAACTAGATAAAAGCGACGAAAACGAGCTTATTGCCTTACGCCGCGCTAAATTGGCGGAGCTACGTGAGCAAGGTAACGCTTATCCCAATGACTTTCGTCGTACTCACTTAGCATCTGAACTGACCGCTGCGCACGATGACAAAGATAAAGAAACGCTGGCTGCTGAAGAGATCCCAACCAGTATCTCCGGCCGCGTCATGTTGCGCCGGGCCATGGGTAAAGCCAGTTTCGTCACAGTGCAAGATGTGAGCGGCCGCATTCAGGCTTACATTCGCCAGGACGCCGTGGGTGATGCCGCCTACGAAGCATTTAACAAATGGGATCTAGGCGACATCGTGGCTATTAGCGGCACGATGATGAAAACCAACAAAGGTGAGTTGTCGGTGAAGGCAACAGAGATTCGCCTGTTAACCAAGTCCCTGCGCCCGCTACCTGAGAAACATGCCGGTTTGACCGATACTGAGTCCCGCTATCGCCAGCGTTATGTGGATTTGATCGTCAATGAAGAAAGTCGCGATGTGTTCATCAAACGCGCAAAAATTGTTAGCGGAATTCGTCGCTACTTTCTCGAGCGAGATTTTATGGAGGTGGAAACGCCCATGATGGCGGATCTGTCTGGCGGTGCCACCGCTGCGCCATTTACCACCTTCTACAACGCCCTGGATACCACCATGTACTTGCGGGTCGCACCTGAGCTGAACTTAAAGCGCCTGGTGGTAGGTGGTTTTGAACGCGTGTTTGAAATTAATCGCTGTTTTCGCAACGAGGGCGTCGATACCACGCACAGTCCTGAATTTACGACGCTGGAATTTTACTGGGCTTATGCCGATTACCGTGACCTGATGGATCTTACGGAAGATTTTCTGCGCCAACTTGCCACCGAGATTCACGGTGAACCGAAGTTTACCTTCCGCGGTGTTGAAGTGGATTTTGGCCAGCCATTCAAGCGAATGACCATGGTGGAGTCGATTCTTGAGTTTAATACTTCTGTCGCTGCGCAAGATCTTGAAGATCGCGACAGTGCCAGCGCGGTGGCGAAGAAGTTTGGCGTTGAAGTAGAAGATAGCTGGGGCCTGGGTAAGATCGTGATGGAGATCTTTGAGGCGGCGGTAGAAGATAAAATCGAACAACCGATTTTTATCACCCAACATCCTACTGAAGTGTCACCGCTGGCCCGCCGCAGTGATGATAACCCAGACAATACCGATCGTTTTGAACTGTTCTGCATGGGCAGTGAAATTGCTAACGGGTTTAGTGAGCTGAATGACTCGGAAGATCAGGCGCAGCGCTTTAAGGAACAAGCCGCCGCGAAAGATGCGGGTGACAACGAGGCCATGCACTATGATGCAGATTATATTACAGCGCTAGAATATGGCCTGCCGCCCACCGCCGGTGAAGGGATGGGTATTGACCGCCTGGTGATGTTGCTCACGGACTGTCAGTCTATTCGTGACGTCATTTTGTTCCCCCATATGCGACCGAAGAAAGGCTAGGCACTTGGCGGATATTCAACTTGAGCAAAGTTGGTTGCGTCACCTGGAGTCTGAATTTTCTTCCGATTATATGGTGACGCTGCGTCAGTTTCTGCAAGACGAGAAGTCCGCGCGCAAAGTGATTTATCCAAGGGGTAGCGATATTTTTGCCGCCCTCAACACCACCGCATTTGACGATGTGCGGGTGGTGATCCTGGGCCAGGACCCATACCACGGTCCGGGGCAAGCCCATGGTCTGAGTTTTTCGGTGCCAGATGGGGTGCGGCCACCCCCTAGCTTGCAAAACATTTATAAAGAGATTGCCGCTGATCTTGGCGCAACTGAGCTGCCTAAGTCCGGCAACTTAATGCCCTGGGCCAGGCAAGGCGTGCTATTGCTAAACAGTGTCCTGACTGTAGAAGCGCATCAAGCAGGCTCTCACCAGGGTAAAGGCTGGGAGCGTTTTACAGACAAAATCATTGAGGTGCTATCCACCGAGCGCGAGGGGATAGTATTTTTACTCTGGGGTAGTTACGCCCAGAAGAAGGGGCAAGTCATTGATCAGCAGCGCCATCTGGTTTTGAAAGCGCCTCATCCTTCGCCCTTGTCTGCGCATCGCGGTTTTCTCGGCTGTAAACATTTTAGTGCTTGCAACGAATACCTTAAGGCTCACGGTGGTGAGCCTATAGACTGGCTTAAGGTTTAGCTTAAGTGCGGCGCTAAGCCGCACTGTCCAGATACATCATGTGTTGGAAATTGCGCCGGTAGAACTGATCCAACTCATCTTCACTAATGCCATCGAGGGTTCGGTTAAATCGTCCCAGTGGATCGTTGGTACCTTCTGGATGGGGATAGTCGCTGGAAAATAGAAACATATCAGCGCCGCCATCACGGATCATACGACCCACATCTTCGCCGGGGAAAGGCGTGAACTTAACCGCACGACGAATCAGTTCTGACGGCGTCATTTCCATGTCTTTCAGGTAAGGGTCGGTGCGTTTAAAGCTCTTGTAGCCAAGATCTAGTTCTCGCAGAAATTCAGGTGCCCAACCGGCACCGGATTCGATGACACCACCGCGTAAATTCGGGAAGCGTGTAAATACCCCGTCGTAAACCATGGCGGTGAGCCAAACCTGGGGTGCAAATGACAACATAATGTAGTCAGCAAAACGTAAGTTCTCGCCGCCACCATGCAAATCGGGTGAACGTTCCCGGCCATTGTTCTGGAACGCTTTTGGTTGTGTTTTGGTACCAGGACCGATGTGTAACATAAACGGTATCTTCGCTTCCGCCAGAGTTGCCCATACCGGGTCAAGGTCAGGGTGACCAGGCGAGCGCTGACCTGCAGGACCAGCAGAAACCATCACAGCTTTGTTACCTGCTTTAATAGAAGCTTCAACTTCCTCAAGGGCGCGTTTCGGATTATCGAGTGGGGCGTAGCCGACGCCAAACAAGCGCTGGTCGGCCTGGCAAAATGCCGCCATGGCATCATTATGGGCCCGGGCGCCGCCATACAACACACCTTCGTCATCAGCACCTAAAGCGGGCTGCAAAGATGCCGTGCCAAACACCAGTTGACCAGAGAAGCCGAATTGATCGAGTACCTGAATTCGTTCTTCCTGATCGAATGCGCCCGCTGCGAGCCAGCCTTTTGGCCCCGCGATGGGATTTTCGAAAGCCTTTTCTTCTGCTTCAGGGTCACCTTTGCGAGCCTTGGCAGTGTCGAGCAGTTTGTCGATGCGGTTCGGCTTTTTGCCGTATAGAGGGTGCAGTCTGCTTTTTAACTCCTCATCGAGAAAGGGTTCTAGCCATTCTCTGGTTTCCATGACATGCGAGTCTGCATCGTAAATCGTTCGACCTTGTGAGTAGGTCATGAGCGTGCCCCCTTGAGTTGCGTTAGTATAACTTTATTATAATAACGAAAATTTACAGGATGCAAACAAGACAAGCAACGTATTGCTATTTGCTCTGGCCGTATTTTTTTTGCAAGGCTTGCCAGCCACCGACGATAAAGTCACTCCACACTTCAATGGTTCGGTCTAGATCAACCCCTTTTTTGCTGAGATAAGACATCGAGTGGATTGGTGCGTTGATCACCATTGTCACCGCGATGATGGCAACATCCTCTGGAACGGCAAAGTGCTCGGTAAATCTTGCCACGAAGTATTCCGAGGTACCGTCCCGTTTGCTGCGGTTGTCCTCTCGGGCCATTTTTGCAATGACCGGGTCGGTTGCAAGCAGGCGGAGTATGGGGCCGCGGTCGTGATAATAGTGGAGGGCTTGCTCAACGGTGGTACGAACCACCCGCTCTATGGGGATGTCTTTCGGGATGGTTTGAAAACCCCGGACGTTAAGTTCAGCAAACTCATGCTGGAGTACGGCACGTAGTAACTCGTCCCGTTTTGGGAAGTACTTATAAATGAGAGGTTTGCTGATGTCAGCATGTTGTGCCACTTGTTCAAGCGTACAGCCCGAATGCCCGGTACTGACAATCAAGTCTACCGCGGCTTCAATGATCTGTTTGCGTCTTGCTTCGGGTGTTAACCGCTTCGCGCGAGGTTTTGCTGATGACGTCATCTAATTGGAGTATCAGGCGAGCCGTTAGCTCAAGCGCGCGAACAGTTTGGCGCAAACCACAAGCCACACGGTAGAAATCACTTCCACGGCAATGGGCTCAGCTGAGAAATCCGCGCCATGAACCAGGTAAGCCAGTGTTCTGGCAGCAGCAGCCACCAGAAACAATGCTGCGCCAGCATACAACCAGCGCGGCGCGGCAAAGTAGGCGCCCATGAAAATAAACACGCTTGTGCAAAGGAAGAATGCCGTCATGTCGCCCAACTGCGTACTTAAGGCAGCCCCTGTTAGCAGCGGCATATTGAGACTCGCCACGGCTTCTGCGGGTTGCACAATTAGCCCAATAGTAATGAGTAACATGGGGATACCAGGGATTGCGGCGATCACGCGTAGGGCAGTTCGATTCATGAGGTAGCTTGCCTTGTCTTGTTATTGGCGCTGAGTCTAACAGACGTCCAATCAGGAACGAATTCAGGTTAAAGAGCACCGGCACCAACCTCATTGCCATGGGATAGCTCAGGGCTGTTGGTTGTCCAGATGCTCGTGGTTAACCAGTTGTACGAGGAAGTCAGTGACCGCACGAATCCGCGCGTGATCAGCAATGTCTTCATGAATGGCTAGCCAGAAAGTACGCTGAATCCGGACTTGATCAGCTAATACCAGGGTTAGTCCGGGTTCTGGTTCGCCAACGAATCTTGGCAACATGGCGATGCCGCAGTGAGAGCAGGCCAGTTGCTTCTGGGCGAGCAAACTCGAACTGGTCAGGGTGGGTGTTAGCCCTGGGCTGATTTCATCGTAGTATCTGAGGCTGGGGGAATAAATAAGATCATCCACATAGCCGATCAAGGTGTGTGCTTCGATGTCTTTGGCGCTGGTGGGGGTGCCGTGAGTGGCCAGATATTGCGGCGTGGCATAAAGCTGCAAACTGTAGTCTGTAAGTTTACGGGTTTTTAATCGGCCTCTGGTTGGTCTGGAAAGCAACACCGCCATATCCGCTTCCCGTTTTGAAACGCTCAAGAAACCGCTGTTGGCCACGAGCTCAATGTTGAGACCGGGGTGTGCCGTTACC